>CALPWM020000238.1 GCA_943327275.2 Chitinophaga pinensis | reverse complement strand
GTGTTTCCAGGGAAATGAAGCTTCCTTTTCTTGGGGTGTATCAGCCCATCATCAATCCTTTTTTTGAAAATCTTTTCAAAAAAATCAGGTCCAGGTTTGGTACGGTATTGATTCCTGCCAATGATTTCAAGCATAATTTTCTGCCCCATCAAGACAAGCATTATGTCATCGCGTTGGTGGCAGACCAGAATCCTGGAAATCCTGCAAAAGCCTGGTGGGTTAACTTTTTCGGTAAGCCGGCACCCTTTGTGATGGGGCCAGAAAAGGCTGCTATTGAGCGCGATACCGTTGTCGTTTTCGGTAATTTTTATAAGCTCAGGCGCGGGGTATATACTTTTTCTGTGGAGAAGATCACGGATGATCCTGCTTCAATGCAGCCGGGGGAACTTACCCTTCGGTATATCAAATACGTTGAAGACCGTATCAGGGAGAGGCCAGACAATTATCTGTGGAGCCATCGCAGGTGGAAACATCCTTACAAAACTGAGTACGCGGGTCTTGCATTAGAAAAACTGAACTTGTGAATGCCTAATTCAGCAGGTCTGTAATAATTTTATTCAACAGTTGAAGCTTTTCAAGGTTCAACTTGTAGTACATGAATTTACCATCCCTTATTTTTTTTACGATTCCGGCCCTGCGGAGGATGGCGAGGTGCTGACTGGCAACGGATTGTTCCAGGCGCATTTCTATGAATAGTTCTGTGACGGTTGCATGCCCTTTGCTATCAATCATCCGGATCATTTCCAGCCGCAAAGGATGGTTGATCGCCCTGAAAGTAAGCGATGCTTTTTTGATGCTCAGTTGGTCTAGTGCTGGGGCCTGGGTTCTCAAGACATCTGTTTTCGGTGCTGGGTTAAATGGCTGGAGATCATTCTCCTGTAGGATTTCAGACATAAGGGGTGTTTGTTAGCTTGGCGAAATAGGTAGTACGAATATACGGTGAATACCTATTATTTTTTTTGGGTATTGAAAAATTCCTTTGTGTAAAAAGGTTCAGCATAAGCAAGGTCGGCAAACTGTTTGTTTTGATAAGCCACCAAGGTCATTTGGGAAAAATGACGGGAATCCTCTACAGATTCAGGAAAGATTGCATTGGAATGAGCACAGATTTCTTTCCATTTGGCTGCTCCATTGCCTACAAAACCTATGCGTTTTTCTACCAGTTGCGCAGCAAAGCTATGCTCATCCAGCACTAAGGCGGCTGGTTCAAGGATTCTGTTCATTTCTCTGGAATACAATCCGGTAAAGACTTCCATTCTTCTGGCATCAATCATCGGGCAAACCAAATCAATGTTGTCAGAAAGGTTGCCAAAGGCAATCCAGTCAAGTGTATTGATGCAAATGAGGGGAATTTTCAAGGCATAGCAAATCCCTTTTGCTGCTGCGAGGCCAACCCTCAGGCCTGTGTATGATCCAGGGCCATTCATCACCGAAACAGCTGCCAATGTTTTCAATCCAATCCCTGTGCGCTTGCAGAGCTCCTGGATGGCTGGCTGCAGGAATCCTGCATGTTCCTGTTGGGTAGTGTTGATGGATTCATCCACCAACGTTCCATTGAAGCCTATGCCTATGCTGGCTTCATTGAAGGCTGTATTGATCTGGAGGATGTATGTTGTTGCAGCATTGGCCATTGTTTGCAAAAATAGGTTGCACGAAAGCAATTATCTTCGTTCTTCAAAATAAAATCAACATGATCAAACAAATCATCAATACAGACAAGGCTCCTGCACCCATTGGCCCATACAACCAGTCGGTAAGGGCCAATGGATTTCTGTTCATTTCTGGTCAGATTGCCATCGATCCTGCAACGGGCAATATCGATGCCACAGATATTGAAGGAGAAACCCATCAGGTCATGAAGAACCTGGCAGCCATTCTTGAAACAGCAGGATTGGATTTTTCCGCCGTAGTAAAAACAACCATTTTCCTTAGCGATATGTCCCTTTTTGCTGCTGTCAATGGCATCTATGCTGAATATTTTTCTGGGGATCATCCTGCCAGAGAGACCGTTGCCGTAAAAGGATTGCCCAAGGCCGTCAATGTAGAAATCAGCATGATTGCTGTAGGGTAGTTTGGCTGGTACAAGCTGCTTAAAAATGAACTATCTTACCCATTGATTGTTTTAAACTTTACCTCATCATGAATTCTACCATTCAACATCAATCCATACAGCCTTCACTTGGGGAGGGTCAGTTCAACATCGCTGAAGTATTTAACGGGCAACTCCATTTTTTCAACAGTGGAGCAACCCGGTCAATAGGCTTTAGGATTGAGCAGCTCAAGAAACTCAAAGAAGCCATCTTGTTGCATGAGGCTGAAATTCTAGAAGCGCTTTACAAAGATCTTCGCAAGTCAACATACGAAGCTTTTGGCTCAGAAATTGGCCAATTGTTGAGAGAAATTGATTTTACCATCAGGCACCTGCATGCATGGGCCAGGCCGCAGTCGGTTTCAACACCGCTGATGCTTTTCCCATCTACAAGCAAAGTATACCGCGATCCCCTGGGAATTGTGCTGATCATTGGACCATGGAATTATCCTTTTCTGCTGACAATAGGCCCACTGATCAGCGCCATTGCTGGCGGAAATACCGCTATCATCAAACCTTCTGAGGAAGCTGCCCACACGGCAATGGTGGTAGAGAAAATTATCGCTTCCATTTTTAACCAGGACTATGTTCATGTGGTGCAAGGCGTGGGTGGCGAAGTAATTCCTGCCATGATGAACCAGGTGCGTTTTGACCATGTATTTTTTACCGGCAGCACAGGCGTTGGACAGAAGATCATGGAGATGGCTGCCAAAAAACTGGTGCCGGTTACACTTGAACTGGGTGGCAAGAGCCCCTGCATAGTTGACCGCTCAGCCAATCTTAATTATACTGCCAAAAAAATTGTGTGGAGCAAGCTGATGAATGCAGGTCAAACCTGCGTTGCACCAGATTATGTGTTGGTGCACAATGCCGTCAAGGAGGAGCTGGTGTCCAAGATCAGGGAAAACATCAAGAACATGTTTGGTGAGGATCCGATGAAGAGTGAAGACTTTGGCAGAATCATCAACAACAAGCGGTTCAAAAAACTGTCTCAATACCTGGATCCGACCAAAATTGTCAGTGGCGGAAGAAGCAATGAGACAGACCTCTACATTGAACCCACCATCCTTGAAAATATTACAATCCAAGACCCTGTGATGCAGGAGGAGATCTTTGGTCCTATCCTTCCAGTGATTGGTTTTGACCACCAGGAGGAAGTGGTTGAATGGGTGGAGAAAAATCCTTTTCCGCTTTCTTTGTACATCTATGCGGAAGACCGCACTGTGCAGGAATTTTATCTCTCCAGGTTGCGCTTCGGCGGATCATGCATCAATAACAGCCTGATCCATTTGGGTAATCCACACCTGCCATTCGGTGGTGTAGGGCCCAGTGGAACCGGGCAGTACCATGGAAAGTTTGGCTTTGAAACATTCACCAGGCCCAAGGCTGTTCTGCATTCCCGGTCATGGTTTGATATACCCTTGTTGTATGCACCATTCAAAGGAAAGGTGGAAATGCTAAAGAAAGTTTTTAAATATACCTGATGAAAACAGCTCTGAAAATTGGTTTAGCCGCGTTGGTGGTAATGGTTACGGCCTGGGCATGTTCTTCATCCAAAACACAAGGCAACATGAGTACAAGACAAAATATTTTAAAATCTGTTTATCCTGCACTCACAGGCATCACCCGTTTTTTTGGGGTCAACAGCAGGGTGGTGCTTTCCGAAGAAAAGAAAGCGCCGGCCTCTTCCTTGTATGATATTCCTTTTGAGACAATATCTGGTGAGTCCTCTTCTTTTGCCGCTTACAAAGGCAAAAAAATTGTGATTGTCAATACGGCCAGTGATTGCGGTTATACGGGTCAGTATGAAGAACTGCAATCCTTGTATGATCAGGCAAAAGGGGAAATCATCATTGTGGGTTTTCCTGCCAATGATTTCAAGGCGCAGGAAAAAGGAAGTAATGAACAGATCGCTTCCTTTTGCAAAAAGAATTACGGTGTTGCGTTTCCGATTGCAGCGAAATCAAGTGTAGTGAAGGG
>CALPWM020000237.1 GCA_943327275.2 Chitinophaga pinensis | reverse complement strand
TTTCTCCATAACTGATGGCCTTGGCATCCTGCCCGTTTTCATGATAGATATAGGCCAGGTAAAAAGGTACTGCCAGAGCGTAACGGGGATCTTTTTCAATGGCCTGAAACCATTCGAGGGCTTCTTTGTATTGCCTTTCTGAAAATGACACAAAACCCAGGTAATACTGAACATCTGCTGTGTAGGCGGAAGATTCCCCCTCTAGCAATTGTTTAAAATAGGGTTTGGCGTTATCAAATTTTTTCTGGGAAAAATAGGATACTCCTTTTTCAAAAGCCACCCGCTGGCTCTCTTGTTTTGAAAGATAGAGTTTGTCGGTCATTTCCAGGTAGCGAATGGCTTCAGGATACATGGCCAGACTGAAATGATAATGACCAAGGTGGTAAGCCAATTTAACCGCTGTTGAACGATTCTCAGCCTTATTGACCATTGTGGTTGCAAGATCAACAGCTGTTGCCTCATGTTGTATCACCCCACCAGCAATCCTGATATAGGCAAATTCTTCTGCCTCATTTTTTGTAACAAGCCCTTTGCCTTCATGTGAGGATAGATAATTCTCCACAAAAATGGTTGCAGTCTGGTAGTGACCTTCATCAAAAAGCTGACGGGCCTTGTTTAGTGCAAGCTGTGGGGAAGCGGTAGATCTGGTGGCTTGTCCTTGCAGGTGCAATGAAGCCAATGCCAGCGAAAAAAACGAGAGCAACTGTATCAGTGTTGGGAATCGAAACATAAAAGGATAAGCTTTTTGTTCTGTTCAAAAATAACCTTTAAATCATGAGATCCGATCAATATTGTACCTTTGTCATGAAAGATTTAACTAAGATTTAAAGGGCTTATTCAATCTGTTGAAATGAAGAAATTGCTCAGTACGCATTACAATGCGTTTTCTTTTAACGCCGCCATGTTGGTATTGCGTTTGGCCATGGGAATGCTCATGATGTCTCATGGGTATGATAAGCTTGTAAATTTCAGTGAGAAAAAGGCTGTTTTTTACGATTTTTTAAGCCTGGGATCCACGACATCATTGATGTTATGCATTTTTGCAGAGTTTTTTTGCGCCTTATTTGTGGTGATTGGATTGTTCACCAGGCTTGTGTCAGTTCCGCTGATTATTGTAATGTCTATCGCTGTTTTCAGTGTTCATAAAATGGACTTTTTTGACACTGGCGAACAAGCCAGTTTATACCTTGCAGGATATTTAGTTTTGCTATTGTGTGGACCCGGCAGAGCCAGTGTTGATGGCATTGCCAGTAAATAAATTTTGATGATAAAAGGAGCGCATTCAATTGCCGCAGTTATCCTGACGATTGGGGATGAGCTGTTGATAGGACAAACCATTGACACGAACAGTGCCTGGATGGCAACTGTATTGAACCAGGCAGGTATTTCCGTAAAACGCCGTGTAGCTGTGGGCGACGACTGGAATGAAATCTGGGAAGCACTTACTGTAGAAGGGAAGGCTGCAGACATTGTGTTGATCACCGGTGGGCTGGGGCCAACTTCCGATGATATCACCAAGCCCTTGTTGTGTGAATTCTTTGGAGGCAAAATGGTCAGGGATCAGGCTGCGCTGGACAATGTGATTGAAATTTTTACAAAGAAACTCAACAGGCCATTGCTGGAAAGAAACCTGAAGCAGGCCGATGTACCTGACAACTGCAGGGTGATCCAAAACAAAAGGGGTACTGCACCTGGCATGTGGTTTGAAAAGGATGAAACTATTTTTGTGAGCATGCCGGGCGTTCCTCATGAAATGAAGGGGATGATGGAAGAGGATGTTGTTCCAACATTGGTCAATCGCTTCAAATTATCTCCTGTTCAACACAGAACCCTCCTGACTGCAGGCATTGGGGAATCTTTTTTGGCAGAATTGTTGGTTGAATTCGAAGCTGCCCTGCCAAAAGATTACAAACTGGCCTATTTACCCAATTATGGCATGGTCCGGTTACGGTTGACCGGACTGGATGGAACTAAAGATGCTCAAGGTATAGATGACCTGTTCGAAGAACTCAAAACACTGGTAAAAGAGCATTTGGTGGTAGACCAGGACCTCACATTGCAGGAAACCATTGCAAAGGTATTGCTGGAAAAGAAAAAAACCCTTGCCATTGCAGAGAGCTGCACCGGAGGCTATATTTCCCACCTGATTACCATGCTACCCGGTAGCAGCGCCTATTACCTGGGGGGGGTTGTGAGCTATTCAAATGAAATGAAAATAGATGTTTTGGGAGTTGATCCTGATACGATTGCACAATTCGGTTCGGTAAGTATAGAAACCGCTACCCAGATGGCGGAAGGCATCAGGAAGCAAACAGGTGCCGATTATAGCCTTGCCACTTCTGGCATCATGGGCCCAACCGGCGGCACCCCTGAAAAGCATGTGGGTTTTGTTTGTGTGGCTTTTTGTTCCGCCGAGCAGACATCCACCACCACATTTCAGTTCCGCTTCGACAGAAAAAGAAACATAGAATTGACAGCAGCACATGCTCTTGACTTTCTGAGGAAAAATATGGGATAAGTTGGTGAATTTCAACCCGAAAAGAACCATTAAATCAGTTAACTTTACATCACAATTAACCCATTTTAGCAGATTCAATGGCTTTAGTCAACATCATAATGCCCAAGCTCGGTGAGAGCATCATGGAAGCTACTGTGCTCAAATGGCACAAAAAGGTTGGTGATGTTGTAGCCTTGGATGAGACATTGCTTGACATTGCCACTGACAAGGTTGACAGTGAAGTTCCATCCACATCAGCCGGCATACTTGAGGAGATTCTTTGCAAAGAAAATGATGTCATTTCCATTGGATCAGTGATTGGCAAAATAAGGACCAATGCACCTGAGCCATCAGTTGTATCCGCACCTCCCATAGCACCTGTTCAGTCATCCCAGCATGGCCCTTCTGCAAATGGTACCTCCCAAAAACAAGATGAGATCAGGGTGCCTTTTCAGCCCAGCGAGGTGTCAGTTCCACACAAACAAGAAAATGGAAGATTCTTCTCCCCATTGGTCATGAACATCGCCTCAAGGGAAGGGATTCCTTTCTCAGAACTTGAGTATATCAAGGGTTCTGGCAGTGATGGCAGGGTAACAAAGTCTGATATCTTGGCCTATCTGGAGCAAAGAGGAAACAATCAGCAGCCAGTTGCCCAACAATCTTTTGTTTCAGCACCTGTTCAGGCAGCTACTTCTTCTTACGTTCAACAGCATCCATCTCCCACCCCTGTTCAACCTGAATTGACCACCAGCGGAAATGTTGAGGTCATCGAAATGGACAGGATGCGCAAATACATTTCAGATCACATGACAAGGAGCCTTGCTACAAGTGCCCATGTGACCAGTTTTGCAGAGGCAGACGTAACGAATCTTGTGGCTTGGAGAGATAAATCCAAGAAAGAATTTGAAAAAAGAGAGGGTGAGAAAATCACTTTTACACCGCTTTTCATTGAAGCCATTGTAAAATGCATCAAGAAATATCCCATGCTCAACTCCAGTGTGGTGGGAGACAATATCGTCATCAAAAAGGACATCAATGTGGGGATGGCCACCGCACTTCCCAATGGCAATCTGATTGTTCCAGTGATCAAATATGCCGACCAGTTCAACATCATCGGTTTGGCAAAACAAGTGAACAGGCTTGCTAACAGCGCACGCATTGGTAAGCTACAGCCCGCTGATACACAGGATGGCACTTTTACCTTTACCAACGTGGGTACTTTTGGAAGCCTCATGGGTACACCCATCATCAACCAGCCGCAGGTGGCGATACTGGCCACTGGAGCCATCAAGAAAAAACCTGTTGTCATTGAATCTGATAAAGGAGACAGCATCGCCATTCGGCACATGATGTTCGTCTCCATGTCTTATGACCATCGGATCATCGATGGTGGAATGGGTTCTCTCTTCCTGGCTGCTTTTGTAGAGGCGCTGGAATCTTTTGATGTCAATCGCACCTTCTAGTGAGCAGTTCCATTTTTTTGATCACTCCCCCATTTACGCAACTCAATACGCCTTACCCGGCTACTGCTTACATCAAGGGTTTTCTGAACACAAAACAGATCAGCAGCAAACAGGCGGATCTTGG
>CALPWM020000236.1 GCA_943327275.2 Chitinophaga pinensis | reverse complement strand
TAGTAGTCTGTCTCCTTGGTATTGTACGGGCCTTTTTCCTGGTACCGCCATCCGTTTTCGAGATCGAATTCAAGAAATTTCTTGTCATCGCTCACACTCATTTTCCCTTTCTCTGCGATAATAATGTTGTCCTGAAGGGAATATTGATTTTCATAAATTACAACCTTGCTGATGCTGTTGCCATCATTTTCCTTTTTGCCTACTTTGATGGCAAAGCCAGGGATCTTGTCATAAAAGATGCCCTCTTTTATATCGAAGGCAGGTTTGGCAACCCGGATGTCATAGAGCATGGTGGTAAACTTCAGGTTGGCAACAGGCATTACATAATTGGATATCAGGAAGGCAATCACACTGATGAGAACAGAGATGACCAACAGGGGGCGCATGAAGCGGAGCAAGGGGATTCCTGCCGATTTGATGGCAACGAGCTCAAAACTTTCGCCCAGGTTGCCAAACGTCATGATGGAGGAAATCAGGATGGCAAGGGGAAGAGCCAATGGAATGGCAGTGACGGTCACATAAGATGTTAATTCTATTATGCTGGTCAGGTCCAGACCTTTTCCCACAAGGTCATCGATGTATTTCCAAAAAAACTGCATCACCAACACGAAGAGTGAGATGAAGAAGGTCGCGATGAATGGACCGATGAATGCTTTTAAAACGAGTTTATCAAGCTTCTTGAACATCTTTAATTTCCCAGCCTGTGGAACAGATCATGTACTTGTACTCCCCAAAGCCTTGACTGGTCGGCAATTTCCTTTTTTTCAGCGAAATCCTTGATGACCAGGATGGTCTGGCTGCTTACTTCCGTTTTTTCAATTGAAAATTCAAAATATTCGTTTTGTGGGGCATGCAGCCAATGGAAACGGATGAATTTATTTTCCTCTGCTTCCAACACCTCGGCTTTTTCAACAGAGCCATTCCAGGAAAAGCTGAACACAGTATCCCTTTCATCTACTTTATCTGCAAACCATTCTTGCAATCCGGCAGGGGTCGAAAGGAATTCATACAAGATGCTGGGTGAACATCTTACGGGGTACTCTATGGAAAATAACTGTTTGCTCATGTTGTTTTGTATTGGTCTCTAATCACAATATATCTGCCTGCACCCTGCAATGATAGAAAAATATCGGAATTGAAAAAATATAATTTGATGTTTCTTTCCAACTTTTTATCCGTGATTTTCCCCATTTCAAAATGGTGTTTTTACGGGGTTGAATATCAATGTTTTATGTCATATTTTCAAGTTCAAACCTTCTGGCTGGCTTCATTTAACAATATTTTCGCAAAAATCACGTTTAGTAAAGGTCTAGTACCGTCCTTAAGAAAATGAATTTAAAATCCATCCCATGAGCATGCGCCAACTGCGTATAGGCCAATCCATCACCTTACGCGAATCTCCAAGTCTTGAGAAATACCTTCAAGACATCAGCAAAGTTCCCATGATCAGTGCAGAAGAGGAAGTCAGGTTGGCAGATTTGATCAGAAAAGGAGAACAATCAGCATTAGAACAACTTACAAAAGCCAACCTGCGGTTCGTCGTTTCGGTGGCCAAACAATACCAACACCAGGGATTATCGCTCTCAGACCTTATCAATGAAGGAAACCTGGGCTTGATCCGTGCCGCAAAAAGATTTGACGAAACCAAAGGTTTCAGGTTCATTTCTTACGCCGTATGGTGGATCAGACAAAGCATCTTGCAGGCATTGGCAGATCAGTCACGCATTGTCCGGATTCCCTTGAACAGGGTTGGTGTTCGCAACAAGATTGCCAGGGCTGCTCAGCAGCTTGAGCAGAATTTCGAAAGGGAGCCTACAGCTGAAGAAATTGCTGAATTTCTTGAGATGGAGCTTGAAGAGGTATCCTCAACCATCAACCTGGCCAACAGGCATCTCAGCATCGATTCTCCTGTAGGAGAGGATGGGGAAGGCACCATGATTGATGTGATGGAAAACAAGGAAGCCGATGCCGCAGACCATGAAATCCAACACGAATCAATGCTTTATGAAATTGAACTGGCCCTCCGCAGTCTACCGGAAAAACAACAGAAAGTAATCAGGTGCCTCTATGGAATTGGGATGGACCGCCCCATGGGCATGGAGGATATCGGGGTAGAATGCAACCTCACCCGAGAAAGGGTCAGGCAGATCAGAGACAAAGCACTGGAGGCCTTGCGGTACACAGCCAATACCATGCGCCTGAGAACCTTCCTTTAGCTCCGACTTGATAGCATAACAGGTTAAATGCAGAATCATTAACTTTGCAAGAATGAACATCCCATGGTGTTCATTTTTTCATTAAAGCCGGAAGAAAATGTTTGAAAATTTAAGCGAAAAGATAGCCTCAGCCTTCAAACAAATCAAGGGAGAAGGAAGGATATCAGACCTCAATGTAGCCAATACAGTCAAGGATATCCGCAAGGCATTGTTGGACGCAGACGTCAACTTCAAGATTGCCAAGGAGTTCACCGATAAGGTGAAGGAAAAGGCCATGGGGCAGAAAGTTTTGACAGCCGTAAGCCCTGGTCAGCTCATGATCAAGATCGTGCAGGATGAACTGACGGAATTGATGGGCGGCATGGCCAGCGGATTCAATGCAACTGGGAATCCGGCCATTATCTTGATTGCTGGTTTGCAGGGTTCTGGTAAAACCACCTTCAGTGGAAAGCTGGCCAATTACCTTAAGACACAAAAAGGAAAGTCACCCTTGTTGGTGGCGGCGGATGTGTACAGGCCCGCAGCGATTGATCAGCTGAAGGTTTTGGGAGGACAAATTGGGGTCGATGTATATGCAGAGCCTGAAAACAAGGACCCAAGGGCCATCGCTGAAAATGCTTTAAAACAAGCCAAGACCACCAATAAGAATGTAATCATCATTGATACTGCAGGCCGTTTGGCGGTAGATGAAGTCATGATGAATGAGGTTGCCGGACTTAAAGCGGCACTGCAGCCACAGGAAATCCTTTTTGTGGTGGATTCAATGACCGGACAGGATGCAGTGAATACGGCCAAGGCATTCAACGAAAGGCTTGATTTTACTGGTGTTGTACTCACCAAACTGGATGGTGACACCCGCGGTGGTGCGGCATTGTCCATCAAATACACCGTTCAAAAGCCCATCAAGTTCATCAGCAGTGGTGAAAAGATGGAGACCCTGGATGTTTTCCACCCAGACCGTATGGCCCAACGAATCCTCGGCATGGGTGATATTGCTTCACTCGTGGAAAGGGCACAGGCACAGTTTGACGACGAGCAAGCCAAGAAGCTGGAGAAAAAAATCAGGAAGAATCAATTTGATTTTCAGGATTTCCTGGATCAACTCCAGCAGATCAAAAAAATGGGCAATCTCAAAGACCTGATGGGCATGATCCCAGGAATGGGCAAGGCAATGAAAGACATAGACATCAGTGATGATGCCTTCAAAGGAGTGGAATCCATCATCAGCTCCATGACCCCATTTGAAAGGTCCAATCCAGACGTCATTGACCTCAAGCGAAAGCAACGCATTGCAAAGGGTTGTGGCAGGGACATGAATGAAGTCAATCAGTTCTTCAAACAGTTTGAACAGATGAAGCAAATGATGAAGGGAATGAACAACATGCCCGCCATGCCCAGGATGGGTGGCAGGCGTTAAACATCAGATACTTGTATCATTTTTATGATGTTTTTCACGTTTTTTCCTGACAGTTGTTTTTGCTAGTTCTTGCCTAATGCCTATATTTGCACCTCGATTCGAAACAATTTTATTCACCACCCACTAAAAATTTACATTTTTTATGGCTGTCAAAATCAGACTCCAACGTCACGGAAGCAAGAAGCGTCCATTTTACTTCATCGTAGTAGCAGATGCACGCGCACCTCGCGATGGTAAATTCATCCAAAAGATCGGTACTTACAATCCGCTTACTCATCCCGCAACTGTATTGGTTGACCGTCAGAAGTCACTTGAGTGGCTGAACAATGGTGCACAACCAACCGACACTGTTCGCAAGATCCTTTCTACCAAAGGTGTTCTTTTCTTGAAGCATTTGCTTCGTGGAGTTGATCTTGGTTTGTTTGATCATGCAACGGCCATGACCACGTTTGAAG
>CALPWM020000235.1 GCA_943327275.2 Chitinophaga pinensis | reverse complement strand
TTAATGATTGGATTGGCATTTTCAATGGCAGGATAAAATCCTCGGGGTTTGGGGATGTAAAAACTTCTTTAAAGGAGGTAAATCACATTTTTAAGCCTTGCGCTGAGATGACATTTGCTTTTAAAAAATGAAGATCATTGACTCAAAATCAGACCTCGGCTTTAAGAAAGTATTTGCAGAAAGGCCTCACCTGCTCATGAGCTTGTTGAACAACCTGCTGCCCCTCAGCAACCCCATCGTTTCACTTGAATACCTGAGCCCGGAACTCACACCAGACCAGGAAGATGGCAAAAATACCATCGTTGATGTTCGTTGCACTGACACCCACAATAGGCATTTTATTGTAGAAATGCAGGTCAGCAAACAAGCTGGCTTTGTGAAAAGGGTCATTACCAACATGCCCAAAGTCTATTCCAGACAACTTTCTAAGGTTGACCCTTATATCCTGGCCCAACCGGTCTATTCGCTCAATCTCTTAGACCATACCTTATCAAACAATGAAAATAAGTGGTATCATCACTATACTTTGACCGAAAGAGAGTTTCATGAAGACTATATCGATGAATTAAATCTCATCATCGTCGAATTACCCAAATGGAGAAAATTAAATACTTTTGATTTGCAAAAACCCAAAGACCGTTGGCTTATGTACCTCTCAGACCCAAATATGTTCAGTAAATTTCTTACAGAAAAAGAACTTGCACGATACAATGAGATCAGTGAGGCAATAGAAGTATTGGAAACCAAAAACTTCACTCCAGAGCAGATCCGGGGTTATGAGCTCTACATCGATAACATGCGGTCTTATGTTACAAACATGTCAGAGGCAAGAAGAGAGGGAATAGAACAAGGCTTGGAACAGGGGAAGAAAGAGGGAATCTCAGAGGGCATCGAGGTAGGCAAAAACCAAATCATGGGCAATACCTTCGCAATACTGGATGAGCTCAAAAACAAAGCATTATCCATGGAGCAAATTGCTGAAAAATACAATGTCAATGTTGAGTATGTTCAGCAGCTGAAAGAATATAGTAGGTAAATTCAACCACTTCAACCGCTTCAACGCCGAAGGCTCTTCAACCCCTTCAACGCCAAAGGCATTACAATGCCTGCCCAAAATCAGCAAGAATATCTTCAATATTCTCAATGCCCACACTGAGGCGGATGAGGCCATCTGTAATGCCGTATTCTAGGCGGTTTTCACGGGGAACGGAGCTATGAGACATGGAGGCTGGATGAGACAGCAATGTATCACAAGTACCCAAGGAAACGGTGCGGGTGCACATTTGCAGCTTGTTCATGAACTGTACACCGGCATCAAATCCACCTTCGAGCTCAAAGCTCATCATGGCACCAGGATGCTTCATTTGTTTCTGTGAAACAGCATAATCAGGATGAGTTGAAAGCCCGTTGTAATTCACTTTTGAAATAGCAGGATGGGCATCTAAAAATTCAGCCACTTTCATGGCGTTCTCACAATGGCGTTGCATCCGCACTTCCAATGTACGCATGCCATTGGTCAAGAGAAAAGCATCAAAGGCATTGCTGTTGCCACCCAACAAACGATGGGTCTTGGTGGCCTTGGTGTTCATGAATTCAATATCAGTACCCACCAACACACCACCAATGGCTGTTCCGTGTCCATTGAGAAATTTCGTTGTGGAATGAATGACAAAATCAATACCAAACTTGAAAGGCTGTTGTAAGTATGGTGTTGCAAATGTATTGTCGCATGCCGTCAGCTTGCCATATTGTTTTGCCATCCTGCTCAGTGCGTCGAGGTCTACACACTGCAAGGTAGGATTGGCCGGCGTTTCAAGGTATACCAGCTTGATGGCCGGATCTTCCTTCAAACATTTTTCTGCCAAGGAAAGGTCTCTTAGATCAACAATGATGGCCTCTACATCCAATGGATCCAGCAGGGTCTTCATAAAATCCTGCGTTCCACTATACAGTGAATAATGGGTCAGTATTTTATCGCCCCGCTTCAAGGTTGCCAGAAATAAAGAGCTGATTGCGGCCATGCCGGATGCATGCAAAATGGCCTTTGCTTCCAAAGGCTTGCCATCAACTTCAATGCCAAAAGTCTCCATGGCTGCAATCTTCTGCTCAGATTCATTCATGGTTGGATTTCCCCAACGGGAATAAATATATCCCGGCTCCTTGCCTGAAAAACGACGCATGCCCTGCTCAGCTTCATCATACACATAAGTAGATGAAGCATAAATGGGCGTCAGGTGCGCGTACATGGGGTCTTTTACATGACCGGCATGGATGGCTAGGGAGGAAAAACCTTGGTATGAGTGGGGCATTAGTGTTGAGGGAGGTTTAGAGAGGTTAAATAAACCACTTCACCCAGGTGGCGCCCCAGGTGAATCCTCCACCGAAGGCGGCGAGGACGATATTGTCGCCTTTCTTCATCCTGTCCTGGTAATCCCAGATGCAGAGAGGAATGGTGGCGGCAGTGGTATTGCCATATCGTTGGATGTTCATCAATACTTTATCATCAGACAATCCCATGCGCCTGGCAGTGGCATCGATAATGCGTTTGTTGGCCTGATGGGGAACCAAAAAGGCAATATCATCTGCGGTAAGGTTATTCCGTTGGATCAGTTCGTAACTGACGTCAGCCATGCCGGTAACCGCAAACTTGAACACGGGTTGGCCATCCTGGAACATGTAGTGCATCTTGTTGGCAATGGTTTCAGCAGATGGAGGATTGAGGGATCCGCCGCCTTTCATGTTGAGGTATTTTCCGCCACTTCCATCGCTTTTCAAAATGCTGTCCAGCACTCCGTATCCGTCGGTATTGGGTTCAAGCAATACTGCACCGGCACCATCTCCAAACAAAATACAGGTAGTTCTGTCTGTGTAATCAGTAATTGCACTCATTTTATCTGCACCCACTACCACCACTTTCTTGTACCGTCCACTTTCAACAAGGGCAGCGCCAGTGGTGAGGCTGTACAAAAAGCCAGAACAAGCGGCGAGTACATCAAATCCCCAGGCATTTTTGATGCCCAGCTTATCGCAGGCCACGTTGGCGGTATTGGGAAAAAACATGTCTGGCGTGATGGTTGCCACAATCATACAATCAATCTCATTGGGGTCAATGCCCCTTCTTTTGCAAAGATCCTGCACGGCAGGCACCACCAGGTCAGATGTGGCAAGGCCCTCACCCCGGAGGATATGTCTTTCCTCTATCCCCGTTCTTGTCTTGATCCACTCATCATTGGTATCCACCATCTTTTCAAAGTCGGCATTGGTAAGTACATCCTTTGGCACGAATCCGCCAACTGCCGTAATTGCTGCTGTGATTTTTTGCATGTAGTTGATTTGGAGCACAAAATTAAGAAAATTAAGCACGTCAGGCGCGAGCAGTATGACAATCGTCATTTGTCTGTCTGATCTTGTCAAGAGGATGCTAAAACGCAGGCCTGTTGCGCCTCGTCTGAACGGATTTTACTAACTTTACGGCATCATGATAGCAAGCCTGACAGGATCATTTGTGCTAAAAACACCATCGTATATCCATATTGATGTTCACGGCGTTGGATATGAGGTGCAAATCAGCCTTAATACCTATTCTAGGATTCAGGATTTGAAGGAAGGCACCCTGCTGACCCACCTGCAAATCAAAGAAGATGGACATACCCTTTTTGGATTTGCTGAATTGGCTGAAAAAGAACTTTTTGTGCAACTGATCAACGTGAATGGCGTGGGAGCTTCTACTGCCAGGATGATGCTTTCCTCCATGCAACCCTCAGAGTTGAGGTCGGCCATTGCGTCAGGGAACACGGGTGCACTGGAAAAAATAAAAGGAATCGGCCGCAAATCTGCCGAAAGACTCATCCTTGAATTGCGCGAAAAAATGGTAAAAGCAGGTGTTGAAAGCACAGCTCCAGGATTTGCACGCAATAGTTTGGAAAATGATGCGTTAAATGCTCTGATGGCACTTGGAATCCAAAAAAATACCGCTGAAGCCGCCCTCAAAAAGACAAGAGCCCATGCCCCTGAAGACAATGTACTGGAATCAATCATCAAAAAATCACTTCAGTTCATCTGATCTGCGGTAAAAAGACCACTCCCATTTGAAAAAGTTGTCCCTA
>CALPWM020000234.1 GCA_943327275.2 Chitinophaga pinensis | reverse complement strand
CTCAAGCAGGATGTGATGGATGCTATTTCAAATCCTGGCAGAAAGCCCGGTGCAGAAATGTTTACACGCGGAGAGAGAAAAGATAAAATGACGCAACTGCGCAAGACCATTTCACGCCGGTTGGTTGAAGCGAAAAATACCACAGCCATGCTCACCACTTTCAATGAAGTGGACATGAGCTTTGTAATGGAAGTGAGGGCAAAATACAAGGACAAGTTCAAAGAAAAGCATGGTGTCAATCTAGGATTCATGAGCTTTTTCACCAAAGCCTGTGCCTATGCCTTGCAGGAATTCCCTGCGGTAAATGCCTATATCAGCAATGAGGAACTTATTTACCATGACTATTGCGATATATCGATTGCAGTCTCAGCTCCCAAGGGATTGGTGGTTCCTGTGATCAGGAATGCAGAGTCTTTGTCTATGGCTGATATTGAAAAGAAGGTAGTGGAATTGGCAACAAAGGCAAGAGACAACAAGCTCACCCTCGAAGAAATGCAGGGCGGTACTTTCACCATCACCAATGGTGGTGTGTTTGGATCTTTGCTTAGCACTCCCATCATCAATATTCCTCAGTCTGCCATCCTTGGCATGCACAAGATAGAAGAGCGTGCAGTGGTTATCAAGGGTCAGATTGTTGCAAGGCCGATGATGTACCTGGCCTTGAGTTATGATCACCGCATCATCGACGGAAAAGAAAGCGTAGGCTTCCTTGTAAAGGTGAAGGAATTGCTGGAGAATCCTGAGTTGTTGTTGTTCGGAAAGGATCCTGTCAAGACCCTTTTAGAGCTATGATCAGATCCTGAAAACCTTAAAATATTACGATGAGTGCATATTACCATTCATATCAAAGTACTGCCTCATCGATTCTCGGATCCTTTTCATTTAAGGAGTCTTTTCCTGTATACCTGAAGAAATTCTTCAAGCAGCACAAGAAATACGGTTCACGCGACCGAAAGATCATTGCAGACCTATGCTTTGGCTTTTTCCGCATTGGCAATGCTGCCGGTGCATATAGCCTCAATGAGCAAATGGTGATGGGCTATTTTCTTACCCATGATCACGATGGAGGTTACCTGGCTTTCGCCAATCCTGCTCTGGTGGAAACAATCGGAGAGACCATCGATGTTAAAATTGGCATCATCAAATCCCAGTTCAGTGGGTTCCAGCTGGATGAACTTTTTCCCTGTCAGTCCTCCATTTCAGCGGATATTGATCAACATGATTTTGCTTTGCATCATCTGAGGAAACCCTCTTTTTTTCTTCGTGTAAGACCGCTCAAAAGAGATAAGGTGCTTGCTGTACTCAAAGCCGCATCCATACCTGCAAAGCTGGTAGGGGATATCGCCATAAGGATTGATGCGAATGTTGATGTTGAGAAACTGATTGATCTTGATGTTGATGCCGTGGTACAAGACATCAGTTCCCAAAAAACAATCAACCTGTTGGCTGATTTGCCTGCTCAACCCACCACCATTTGGGACGCCTGTGCAGGCAGTGGCGGAAAATCCATCATGCTGGCAGACCGCTATAGGAAAGTTGGGCTCTATGTTTCAGACATTCGCGAAGAAATATTGGAGGAATTGGAACGCCGTTTCAAGCTTGCTGGTATTGTCGCCCAAAAACTATTTTGCACAGACCTGCAGCATCCCATGTCAACCCAGGTTGCCAAGTCTAATCTTCCTGAAGGCGGTGTTGACCTGATTGTCGCTGATGTTCCCTGCAGTGGCTCAGGTACATGGGGTAGAACCCCGGAGTTGTTGCGTTCCTTTGATGAAACCATGATCAGCGAATACCAGTTCATGCAAAAGAGTATCGTATCAAGGCTTCCTGCACAATTAAAGCCTGGCGGGCATTTGCTCTATATTACCTGTTCTGTTTTCAAGGAAGAAAATGATGAGGTGGTTGATTATATTCAGCAATCTTTAGGCCTTACTTTGGTCAGAAAGGAGATGATTTCCGGAATCAATGAAGGCGGAGATCATTTGTTTGCAGCTTTGTTTACTTCATGATCCTCAGGGTGCCTGCACCAACACCGTCTTGGTAAGTCAATATATATTGACCGGATGCCAGTGAGCCCAGCCCAGTCACATTGAAAAAATAGTACTCATTTTCTACAACATCGTAAGAGAGATTTCTGATTGATTTGCCTTCCATTGAAAGCAATTGAAGGGATAATTTGCCATTCGTTTTGCCATTGTAAACAATGGTAAATTGGTCTGTTATGGGATTGGGATAAAGTTTGAGCCGATCAGTTTTGAGGATGGCTTTTGCTTTTCTGGTAGTCTTCTCCTTTTCAAGCATCTCATATGCCAAACGCATGTTCGGAATGCCATATCCCGTGCGGGTATCAGGGTTGCTGTATCGGTCTCCGCTCCTTCTAACTGCAGCGATGATTTCCTTGTTGGAAAACTCTGGGAATGCCTCCCAAAGACAAGCAACCAGGCCTGCAATATTGGGATTGGAAAAGGATGTTCCATTTGCTTGCGCCACATTTCCATTGGTGTTGATCAGAAAGGTATTCCATCCCACAGAAGCGATGTCTGGTTTGACCCTGTTGTCAGAGGAAGGACCATAACTTGAAAATGGGGCAATTTGTTTGAGGCTGTTCACCGCTCCAACGGCCAAAACGTCGACCGCATCTGCAGGGGCAATAAGGAATTTCCATGCACTGGTTCCTGAGTTGCCGGCGCTGTTCATGACAATCATCCCTTTATCGCTTGCCATTGCAGCTCCTCTTGTGACCATTGTTTTTTTGCCATTCATGTCTGCATAAGTGTAATTGAAACTGGCATCATCAAATGTATTGTATCCAAGTGATGAGCTGATCATCTGGACACCAATGCTGTCTGCTCTTTCAGCAGCGGCCAGCCAATTTTGTTCTTCAACAGGAAATTCTGAAGCCACATCTTCAGTGCGGAAAAGGTAGTAAGATGATGCTGGTGCGGTTCCCACAAATGCGCCAGGAAGATTGGCTGCAAGGATGGAAAGACAATGCATCCCATGTGCATCGTCTTCATTCACGGAGGCATTGTTGTCAACAAAATCCCATGTCATTTTCAGCTGTCCATTGATTTTGATGCTATCGAATGCTGCAATATTTTGGTATTTGAAAAAGCCTGCATCAAGCACCGCAATTTTTATTCCCTTCCCCTGAAACCCTTTGTTGTGAAGGAATTCACCTTCGTGGATGTTGACTTGCCTGATGCTGTTACCGTATTTGAGTATAGTGGCCATTGTTGATACAGCTGTTTGTGAGACATTGGTTTCTGTGACTGTTTCAATGAACTTCTCCTCATTGTTTGTGCTGGGGCGGTTTGCAATGGGGAGTCTTTTTTTGACAAATGGGAATTGGGATATCTTGTTCAATGCTGCCTGGTCGGAAGTTTTGATGAGTACCTGATTCAGCCATTTTGAACTATTGAGGATTTCTACTTTTCCTGCTTTGGCTATGCTGTCGAGGTAGACTTTTGAAATGGGAAGATCTGTGCTGTCGATGGGAATATTAAATTGTTTTCTTCTGGCAATGGTCTCGGTAGAAAGAAATGTTTGTGGATTGGATAAGGAATGTATGGTTCCTTTTTTATCTGTTAATTCAATGATATGCCTTGTGTATTGTGCTTGACCAATGGTGAATATTCCCTGCAGCAAGATGGCTAGAAAAATAGCTTTCATATTGAATTAAAAGTTGTGACCAATGATGGTTAGTCTTACTCCATAGCTGTTCGATTCGTAGTATCCTCCTGGAGAACTTGCATTGGGTGGTTGCCAAGCTTCATGCAAAAAATCCTTGAATATCAGCCCTATGCTTTTTGAATAGACTTCTTTTGAATAATTGATCTCAAAATAGGATTTCTTGTCATTGGCATTACCGGATGTATCATTTCTCTGGTTGACCGTTACGGTTTCTGTGTAAGAGATTCCATTCACCGTGAACGGTCGCCTTACATTCTCATAGGTATACTTCCAGTCTGCGAGGTATTGCATTGAAGGAATACCCGCTGTATTGATGTAGGAATTGCCTTTCCAGTTGAATCCGTTGGAAATGGGTTCAACCAGTTTCAGGTAGCGTTGGTTGTCTTGTACAAGCTCAAGCCTGGTGCTGTCGAAGGTGACCAGAAAAGACATCAGGTCTTTCCATTTT
>CALPWM020000233.1 GCA_943327275.2 Chitinophaga pinensis | reverse complement strand
TTTTGTTTGCCATTGTAGTATTGGGCCGTAGAAGGTTCTGGACGGATATATAGTTTAAGGTGTGAGGGCTTGGTTGAAATATCCCTCAACTTGTTTGATTTAGACATTCTCCAGAGATAAATGCCTTCTTTGACACCAGGGTAATAGCTGATTTTTCGACGGATGTTCGCAGCTTTGGAAATACCAGATAAATTAAAACGTTCTGGCAATAGGATTTTTGTAGCAAAAAAGAAACTTGGGATGTTGCCCAATGCATGTTCGTTATCATTTGTATATATTGACGGAACTGAAAGCAGTTGCGCTGCCAAGGGGGAATGAAAAGAACTCTGTGACACAGCTAAATCAATCTTTTTATCCTTTAAATAATGCCAAAGTTGAATGACCCTGATTGGATACCCTAAAACCTTGCCAAGGATACGCTTACCATAATGTTTACCAACAACATGATGGGGCATGCCTTTCTGATCCAATAATGCAATTGTATTGGCCAAGGGCCTAGAAGTGATAAAGATTGTATGCCCCTCATGCTCCAACTGAGATATCAAGGCGTAAAACATATTGATGTGGGGTGAATTGGAAATGTCAAACCAGATGTTCATGAACAAGAGTTGAATGGTAGAAAAATAATTCTAAACAGGAGTTGAGATGTCAAGGGAAGTATTGATAACATAACGGTGTTTGGCATTATCTGCAGACAAGAATGGCACATTGATCTCTATTGCATAATCATCAAAATCCATAATGTTTTTGATCGCATCCAAATAATGGGTAAACATTTCTCTGGGGAGATCATTGCTATCCAATTGAAGATAGATGGTAAGCTTCTTATCATTGAAAAGTACCTGGAATTGCTCAATGTGGTTGTTATCACGGAAAAGAACATTAAAAAATGCCGAATGCATGATTTTATTTTGTTTGTCAATAACCATGTCACAAGTTCTTCCCATAAAGTTCTCTATGATAGGATAACCCCTTTTGCATGGACAGGAAATATTTTCTACAGTTTCAAATTTGTCTCCGGTAAAATAGCGAACCATAGGAAAGGCCTTGTTAACTAAATTGGTAGCCAATACATTTCCTTCTTTGTCATATTCAATCTTGGTTGCAGAATTGATATAATGTAAGTTACCAAAATCGCATTCGAATGCTGAGATACCGGCCTCATTGCAGCCATATTGGTTGTGTACTTTTACATTAAAAGCCTTTTCGATATTATCCCTGTGTTTTTCACTCAATATTTCTGCAGTAGAAACCACTCCTTTAAGGTGTGGAAAGGAATAAGTTATTTGACTTTTTAATATATATTCAGCTACACGATTGATAGCCGTTGCATACCCGTAGATGAGTTTTGTTGTTGACTTTTTGATGTGGGTCAGGTATGACGCAATATCAGCATCATTCAAATGGTAGGCTGAATATGTAGTAATATTCAGCAATTGATGAAAAACAACATGTTTTAAATCGTTTTTACCCAATGATGTTCCGGAAATAAATGCAACTTTATCGCCTAATTGATAACCCAAGGTTTCCCATGACAACAGTATTCCTGCCCACATGAATGATTGTGCTTCATTTGTTGTATAATAGACAAGCGGTGCTCCAGTGGACCCTCCGGTTCCTTTTGCAAATGATTTTTTGATGAAATTTCTGGCAAAAAAAGCTGGGGTATTTTTCCTGATAATTTCCTTGGTCAAAATTGAGGACGTCATCTTTGGGCCAAGATTGGTGTAGTATTCTGTAAGAGGAACTACTGTTTCAATGAGATCTTTATGATTCGAGTAAGACAAATTGGCAAGTGTCTTGCTGTCTAGATATTGCTCTTCCCTAAGTTTATGGAGTGTAGCAACAATATTTGTTCCCCTTAATGCGTCTATAATCCAAAAACGGGCATGTCCAAGAATATTCATATAAATTAGGTTGATTGGTGAAAAAATATAATCATTCTGCTGTGAGCAGTTCGCAGTATATGGTATTCAACTTCGCGACGATAGATTGTACATGAAATTGTTTTGCGTCAACGAAAGCATTGTAACCATAACTGGGAATAATGGCTGGGCCATTAAAAATCTGATCAAGTACAGCATCAAGTTGATTGATCTGCCCAGGTTCAATCAACCATCCATTGTGTTGTGGTTGAACAACCGAAGGGATTCCGCCTACTGATGTTGAAATGATGGGCTTTCCAGCAGACATGGCCTCAAGGATCGCCATGGGGAGACCTTCATAATGAGAGGGCAAGATGAAAATGTCAGTATCACCAATCAAAACCTCTTTTTGCAAACCATTGACCCATCCTGCAAAGAATATATTACCAACAGAATTTTCCCTATTGATGAGCGAAATAAGTCTGTCTGATTCACCTTCACCACAGATGGTCAACTTAATCTTGCGTTGTAAATAAAATCTATTGTTTTGAAGATAATCGACCAATTCAAAAATGCCTTTGTTCTCGGTTATTGTACCCAAAAACAACAATGAAATAGCATCAGCGTGAACGTATAATGGTTTAAATGCAAAGGCCTTGACTGGGTTGAGCAATACTGAAAGGTTGTTTAGATTTAACTCTTCATGAAATCTTTGACGCCAATCGGAGGTCAGACAAATTACACGATCACATGAACGCAGAATGAAGCGAACCAAAAAGGTCATGAATAAAGATGACTGGTAGAACTTGTGAAACAAACCTCCATGTATATGCATGATTGTTTTTCTTCCTAATGATTTTCCCAATAGAGCAACCAAGGATTTACGCATAAAACTGCCCCTAGATGCACAATGAATGTGAAGAATTTTGATCTCTTCATTTGTTATCAACAATTTGAATATGTTGACAAATTGCTTAAAGAAATAGAATTGCTTGTTGACATTGGCAGCAGATGGATAGGTGGAAATCAATTGGAAGCCATCCATTTCAGCCCTATAGGTTTCCAACACTGCCCCAATACCACCCTTTTCGTTCTGGGGGCCTACAAACAAAACATGCTTGAAATTCAATGTGAAATATTATGCTGTAAATGAGATGAACAGGAGGAAGAAAATCAAATGAAATAGCTGTATGGTGGTTACTGAGTAATGGGCTGAGACAATAAATGAACATATTGATTCAACATGGAGGGAAGTGAGAATCGTCGTTCTACATGTTCCCTGATTGAATGCGCATTATGATTGTTCTTTAATGCATTCAACCATGCTTTTGCAATTGATTCCGGATCCAATGGATCAGCAAGTGTCCCATTCCAATCTTCAATAATCATTTCCCTGGCACCGCCAACATCTGTCAACGCACATGGGAGACCAAAAGCCATAGCTTCCAGAGCAGCCATTGAGAAGGTTTCACTTTCTGACGTAAGTGTAAAAATATCAGCAATAAAATAGAAAATTCTTACATCTGAATGATTGCCTACAAAATGAACATACCCATCCAAACCTAAGGAAGAGGTAAGGGATTTGAGCTTATCTGACAATTGAATATTCCCGGATCCGACAATCATGAGATGCGGCTTAATTACACCCCTCTTCTTGTGAATAATTGACAAAGCGTTTAATGCATCCGTATGTCTCTTTTCGGGATTGATTCTTGCAACCAAGAGAATCATTTTATCATCATGATCAATTGAAAAAGTGGCCCTTATGCTATCCCGGTCCATTCCTTTAAAAAGAATAGGATTGAATGCTTCAGTATTTATGCCATTGTATATAACAGCTTGCTCACAATCTGGCAGGTAATATTTTTTTGTTAAATACTCTTGTTGCTTGTTGCATAGATACACCAATGTGTCATTTCTCCCAATTAATCTGTAATAAACAAAAGTTTGGAACCAGTTATAAAAAGAGAATGGTTTAGTAGTATGTGGAGAAAGAAATATTTGGTAATGGTGCTCAAAGATGAAAGATAGTTTGGTGAGGAAGTAGGAGTAAGGATTCACACAAAATATTTTTTGGGCTCCATGGACAATGATTTGTTGTTTAATCCGTTTGGAAATAGCCAAATCATAGCGGGATTTTTTTAATACTTTGATGACAGGTACCCGTTCATTGATTTCACTGGCTAAAGTATCATCATTACTGAGGAGTATGACCAAGGGATCATATTTGATCTCAAATAAATGATTAACAATGCTGATCAGAAATTTCTCTGCTCCAC
>CALPWM020000232.1 GCA_943327275.2 Chitinophaga pinensis | reverse complement strand
GTCATGATGAATGATAAAGATCATCTGTTTTAATGCTTTAAGACAATTTTCTGCTAGGAAGACTAGCGCTGAATGTGGACTAATTGTTCAATTACTCTTCCTGCGCTTTCGTATTTTTGGATAAGGTTTTCAATATTTCACCATGTCAAAAAATGTCCACGATACACCATTGATGCAACAGCACGGGGCTATTAAGCAGAAGTATCCCGATGCCATCCTGTTGTTCAGGGTAGGAGATTTTTATGAAACCTTTGGAGAAGATGCCATAAAAGCATCGGCAGTGTTGGGAATTACGCTGACCAAGCGAAACAATGGCGCTGCTTCAACCCTTGAGCTGGCAGGTTTTCCCCATCATTCTCTGGACAGTTACTTGCATAAATTGGTCAAGGCTGGTTTTCGGGTGGCCATCTGTGATCAGCTGGAAGATCCCAAAATGGCCAAGGGAATTGTAAAACGGGGGGTCACCGAAATGGTTACACCTGGATTGGCGACCCACGATAAATTGTTAGAGCACAACAGCAATAATTTTCTTGCCGGTATTCATTTTGGAGAGCAAGTAAATGGTATATCCTTTTTGGATATTTCTACCGGTGAATTTTTTGTGGCACAGGGAGATCATGAATACACAGATAAGCTTTTGCAGACATTCCAGCCTGCCGAAGTTGTATTTCAAAAAGGGCGACAATCAGACCTTGGCGATCAGTTGGGCAAGAAATTTTACACCTATGGATTGGATCCATGGATTTTTGATCACCGGTATGCCGAAGAGTCATTGCTGCGGCATTTCGGCACACATTCCCTGAAAGGGTATGGTGTTGAAGACATGCAAGAGGGCATTGTTGCTGCTGGGGCAGTATTACACTATCTAGGTGATACGGTACATCCCAACACCAGTCATATCGCTTCTATCCACAGGATCAACAGAGATGAGTACCTGTGGATGGATCAGTTTACCATCAGAAACCTTGAGCTCATTTATGCCGGAGTTGATGGCGGTGCAACATTATTAAAGACCATTGACAGTACGGTTTCTCCCATGGGAGCGCGCCTGATGAGAAGATGGCTACTGATGCCTCTGGTGCAAAAGGTACAGATTGAAGAACGGGCAACCCTTGTAGCCGCCATCTTGTCCAACAAGGAATGGAAAGCTGGTGTCTTGCAAAGTATAAAACACTGTGGAGATATTGAACGGTTGGTGAGCAAGATACCTTCCAGGAAAATTGGTCCCCGTGAAATGTTGCAATTGGCAAATGGTCTAGATCAGGTGAGTTTGATCAAAATGGCTGCTGGAAATCTGCAGGATCCTTACTTGTTCAGGCTTGCAGAAAATCTCAATGGTTGCAATATCATCAAGGAGAAAATACTAAGGGAAATTGCTGATGATGCACCTGCTCAGACGGTCAAGGGCGGCTATATAGCAGAAGGTGTTGACGCTGACCTTGATCTTTACCGCAGCCTTGCCAAAGGCGGTAAAAACGTGCTGGTGGAAATTCAGCAGCGAGAGGCTTTGAATACTGGTATCAGTTCTTTGAAGATAGGATTCAATAATGTTTTCGGATATTATCTTGAAGTCAGCAATGCACACAAGAACAAGGTTCCCGCAGATTGGATCAGAAAGCAAACCCTTACCAATGGGGAACGATACATTACTCCAGAGTTGAAGGAGTACGAAGAAAAGATCATGGGTGCTGAAGATAAAATACTCCAGCTGGAATCAAAGATTTATGATCAGTTGCTCACAGCATTGCAGGAGTATATCATTCCGATGCAACACAATGCACATGCCATTGCTGTGATTGATTGTCTGTCCAGCTTTGCAACCAATGCGGATGCGTATAAATATTGTAGACCATCTATGCATGAGGAAGGTGATCTTCATATCATTGCTGGAAGGCATCCAGTCATAGAGCATCTCCTGAAACCAGGAGATGCTTATGTCGCCAATGATGTTCACCTTGACCAAGACAATTGTCAGTTGATAATTTTGACAGGACCCAACATGAGTGGTAAAAGCGCATTGCTCAGGCAAACAGCCATCATTACTTTGATGGCACACCTGGGAAGCTATGTGCCTGCGCAGGAGGCAAGCATTCCGCTTACTGACAAGATTTTTACAAGGGTTGGAGCATCTGATAACCTCAGTGGCGGTGAGTCAACATTTATGGTGGAGATGAATGAAACGGCCAGCATCATCAACAATATTTCATCGAGGAGTCTTGTTATACTCGATGAAATAGGGAGGGGCACCTCTACTTATGATGGTATTTCCATCGCCTGCAGTATCGCAGAATTTTTACACGATGCCCATCAACGTCCCAAAACATTGTTTGCAACGCATTACCATGAAATGAATGAACTTGAGCTTCGCCTTCCCAGGATCAAGAATTTTCATATCACCCACAAGGAGGTTGACAACAGGATCATCTTCTTGCGAAAGTTGGCTCCGGGCGGAAGTACACACAGTTTTGGTATTCATGTTGCCGAGATGGCTGGGATGCCTCCTGTATTGGTCAAACGGGCAGAAGAGATTTTGAAGGAGCTTGAAAAAAAGCAAGGTGTGTCTGTTTTGTCAGAACAAAAGCCAGAAGTTCCCGGTATTCAACTTTCCATCTTCGACACCCATACTGAAGTTTTTGCAGGCATCAGAGAAATGATGAGTGGGGTTGATGTAAACAATCTTACACCTGTAGAAGCGCTTGTTATTTTGAGTGAGATCAAGAAAAAAATCAATTGATCAGACCAGTTCCTTGAGCTCCTCAATGACGGTGTCAACTTCTTTCCTGGTATTGTATTTGCTGAAGGAAAACCTGACCGTGGATTGTTCAGGTAACTTGAGTGCATTGATCACGTGAGAGCCTTGGTTGGCGCCGCTGCTGCAGGCACTACCCCCTGAAACACAGATATTCCTGATGTCCAGATTGAACAGCAGCATTTCAGATTTTTCAGATCTTGGGAATCCGACACTCAATACCGTATAGAGGCTTTCTCCTTCTGGATCGCCATTGAAAACAACCCCTTTGATATTTTCTTCCAGGGATGATTTGAGGTATGACTTTAAATCAGCAATTTGTGCATGGTCAGCTTCATGATTTTGCATGGCAATTTCAAGGGCCTTGGCAAATCCAACAATGCCATAAATATTTTCTGTTCCTGCCCTCATGTTTCTTTCCTGTCCACCTCCATGAATGAATGGGCTTAATTTGTTGTTTGCATTGATGTACAAAATCCCCACACCCTTTGGGCCATGGAATTTATGGCTCGCACCTGTAATAAAATCAACATTTATTTCGGCCAAATTGATCGGGAAATGGCCCACCGTCTGAACGGTGTCTGCATGAAAAACGGCTTTGTATTGCTGGGCCAGTTCTCCTATTCGCTTGATGTTGGTGATATTGCCAATCTCATTGTTGGCATGCATCAGGGTGATCAATGTTTTCTCTGATGAAGAAGCGAGTTTCAGTTCAAGATCTTCGAGATCAACATGGCCATTGGCTAGGATATTGACAAATTCGAGACTTGCATCCCCCCTGCCTGAAATAAAATTACAGGTATGAAGGGTCGCATGATGTTCGATCGGTGAACTGATGATCCTGGTGCAGCCCAATTCTTTTATTGCGGCAAAAATGGCGGTATTGCTGCTTTCAGTTCCTCCACTGGTGAAAAATATTTCAGATGGATGGGCATGTAGTCCTGCCGCTACTGATTTACGGGCTTTTTCAATGGCCAACCTGTTTTCCCTTCCGTATGAATAAATTGAAGAAGGATTGCCGAAATGTTCAGTGAAGTATGGGCTCATTGCCTCGAACACCATCGGGTCTATTGGCGTAGTAGCAGCATTGTCAAGATATATTCTGGCGGCCATTTCCTAACCTGTTTTTTCAAATATACGAAACAGGGTTTACAATGACTCCTGTATGTCGCGGATGAGTTTTGATGCGATATTGTTGGCGGTAGTTTCGAAATTGCTCTCTGCAATGATTCTAATGATGGGCTCAGTATTACTGGATCTCAAATGAACCCAGTCATTGTCAAATTCAATCCTTAATCCGTCGATGGTATTCAATGGATTTGACTTGTATTTTTCTTTCAATTTCTCAAAAACTACATTGAGGTTGGTTGTGCCATCCATTTCAATTTTGTTTTTGCTGATGAAATAG
>CALPWM020000231.1 GCA_943327275.2 Chitinophaga pinensis | reverse complement strand
CCTGTGATATATCCCTTAAACTCAGTACCATCAAAGTATCTATATATTGTCAATGCTAATCCAATCAGTCCGATTGTCGAAACCTTTCGATATGCATTCCTGGGATCAGGTAGCTTTAGTCTTATGCATTTATTGTATAGTCTCACCTGTATGCTTATATTCTTGTTTGCGGGGATCATTATTTTCAATAAAGTGGAGAAAAATTTCATGGATACAGTTTAGCATATGAGTAAAAAAGCATTATCAGTTAATAATATTTCGAAACAATATAGGTTGGGGCAGGTAGGAACCGGCACTCTAAAAAATGATTTGTCCAGGTTTTGGCATGCAATTAGAGGCAAAGAAGATCCGTTCTTGCATGTAGGAGCGAATAATGATCGAAGCAAGAAAAGCAATGATGATTGGGTCTGGGCATTGCAGGATATTGATTTCTCAGTTGATGAGGGTGAAGTATTGGGTATCATTGGAAGAAATGGGGCAGGTAAAAGTACCTTGCTTAAAATATTAAGCAAGATTACTGCACCAACCAGGGGTGAAATAGAAGTAAATGGACGAATTGCGAGTTTACTTGAGGTGGGTACTGGTTTTCATCCGGACTTAACTGGTAGAGAGAATATTTACCTTAATGGAGCTTTATTGGGTATGCGCAAAATTGAGATCAAGTCCAAGCTGGATTCAATCATTGATTTTTCAGGCGTGGAGGGATATATAGATACGCCTGTTAAGCGCTACAGCAGCGGTATGAAAATGCGATTGGGTTTTGCTGTTGCTGCATTTTTAGAGCCAGATATACTGATAGTGGACGAAGTACTTGCCGTTGGGGATGCAGAATTTCAAAAAAAGTGTCTTGGAAAAATAAAGAATGTTAGTTCTGAGGAAGGTCGAACAGTGTTATTTGTAAGTCATAATTTAGGTGCAGTTAAAAACCTGACAACCCGTTGTATCATGCTAGAACATGGAAAGCTTGTTTCAGAAGGAGCTCCCGGTGAAGTGATTGAAGAGTACCTTAAATTGACAACTCTTCCTGAAAATACGTTCTTGGAGCAGAAGCGACTCAATGAATTCTGGGGGAAGGAAATTTTGTTGAATTCCATTACTCCATTGTTTTCGGGTGGACTTTCATTCTTTCATTTTGGTGAAGACCTGTTGTTTGAGATCGGCTTTACTGTTAAACACATATTGAATCAAAGTCTTCGATTTGGCTGTACTATAACTACCCTTGATCAAAAGGCGATTTCATCAATGATGACAAATCATTTGCTTGATACATCTTCACATGGGCAACAAATGCATAAACTGCGGATTAAAAATTTGAAATTATTTCCGGGTTCCTACAAGCTCTCTATTTCTATTGGGTTGGGTAATTTTCAGGATTCAAGAAAGGAATATGATGTAGTTAGGGATGCGTTGATTTTTTCTGTTGAGAATTTGACAGAATCAGGCAATGCTGTTTATAATTGGATTTCAGGTTATGGAAATGTGATGCATGAGGATGTTAGCTTAGAAATTAATTTATTTTAATGTTTTTAGATAATCTTCAATATCGCAATTACGAGGATTTAAACAAGTTAATCCATCAGGCAGATTTGCATGCTTATCGTGATTTTGATCTAGTTGTAGGGGTTCCTCGAAGTGGTATGATTCCTGCTTATATGATTGGTTTGTTACTGAATCTACCTGTACTTGATATAGAAAGTTTTATTTCCGGTGTAACGCCATATGGTGGAAACAGACTTCAGAAAAACACAAAAGATGTTAAAAAGGTTCTTGTAGTTGATGATTCGATAAAGTTTGGTCGGCAACTGAAAATTATTAAAGAAAAATTATCGCAATTAAGTTCTGGTTATTTCAACTATTTGACAGTTTTTGCTACATCTGATTCAAGAATACATGTAGATTGTTGCATGGAAATCATCGATCATCCACGCGTTTTTCAGTGGAATCTTATGAATTCCTGGATTTTTGAATACAGTTGTGTGGATATTGATGGCGTGTTATGCGAAGATCCTACCGAAGATGAGAATGACGATGGTGAAAAATATATACATTTTTTATATAATGCACGTCCAAAATACTTGCCTCCATGCAAGGTTGATATATTGGTTACAAGTCGTTTGGAAAAATACAGATTGCAAACTGAGTCTTGGCTTATGAAACAGGGAGTAAAGTACAATCATCTGGAAATGCTAGACTTGCCAGATAAAGAAACCCGTGTTAAACATGGCGCTCATGCCATTTTCAAGAGTAAAATTTACCTGCAATATGATCGTGCTGCTTTGTTCATAGAGAGCAGTAAATTTCAATCAGAATCAATACACAAGGCTACAGGAAAAAATGTGTTCTGTGTAGAAAATATGACCTTTTATTTCAAGAAAATGGAAAATAATGGAAATTATTTAGCACGTGTATGGAACAATTTGAAAAAGGGTTAGTAAGCATAATCATTCCTGTTTTTAATCGGGAAACATTATTGCCTGAGACGCTTGATAGCATATTGGATCAGACTTATGATCAATGGGAATGTATAATTGTTGATGATGGGAGTACTGATACATCCTTGGAAGTGGCTCGCACATATGCTTCGAAAGACAGTCGTTTCAAAGTACATCAACGTCCATGGTACAAAAGAAAAGGAGCAAATTCTTGTAGAAATTATGGATTTAAGTTGTCGAACGGAGAATTTATACAGTGGTTTGACAGTGATGATATTATGAACGAAAATTATTTAGGAGTAGTTACAAATTTACTTTCTACAAGTAATAAGGAAATGATAGTTGTATCAGCTAATTTATTTCATTTAAACTCAGGCGATTTTAAATTAAGAAATCTTTATAAACAATTATTGGAATCTCCAAATCCTGCTTTTGCATATCTTTTTAAAGATGCTTGGTTTCAAACTTCTCAGGTCATAGTTAAAAGAAAATTTATTGTTGAAGAAGCCAATTATTTTGATATTCACTTGTCTAGGAATCAGGAGGCGGAATATTTTACTAGACTTATGTTGAATGGAGCTCAAATTAAATGTTACACCGACAAACCGTTAATTATTTTAAAAATTCATGATAATTCAATTGGGGGAATTTACTCCTCGGTTTCTGATGCCTCAAAAAAGAGAAAAGATTATTTTGCTTATTTTAAAATGTTCGAAAATTTTAAGAATGCAGGGGCTTTAGAGAAAGAGGTTTTGTCTGAGTTTCAATATTTTTTTACAGGATGTTTGCGAAAAATGCGTCAATTCAATAAACAATATATGCATTTGTTTTTTTATGGCATTTATTTAGGTTTTTTTAAGGATAAGAAAATAGCAACGAAAATATTTTTAAGCAGAATTTTGAATATTTTATTTTAATGAATAAGATTTTATTTCATTCCCCCAATGCTTTATTATTAGATTTAAAGACTTTGATTAGGGAATTTTTGTTATTTATAGGTATTGAGAAAAAATATTCCACTCACCCTTTTTCAATGAGTGACAGAAAAAAGCTTGAATCTGCACCTCGTTACACTGAGATAATGATAAACTTTTTTGGAAAACCTTTTTATGTTCCTGATGCAACGACTTTTTTGTCTGGGTTTAAAGAGATTTATAAAAAACAACCGTACAGGTTTTTATTCAAAAAAGAATTTCCATGTATAATCGATTGTGGCGCAAATATTGGTTTGAGTATTATTTTTTATAAACAAATGTATCCTGATGCTGATGTTATTGCATTTGAACCAGATCCTAGATTATTTAACATTCTAAAAAAAAATATGGATTCATTTGGCTATACTGATGTCAAATTATTTCAAAATGCAGTATGGTATAGAAATGAAAAATTGAAATTTAAGCAAGAAGGAGGTTTTTCGGGTCAAGTTTACAACGGGGCAGAATTTACAAATGTGATTGATGTTGAAGCTATTACATTAGATAAATTTCTTGAAAAGGGTAATATTGGTTTTTTAAAATTAGATATTGAGGGTGCAGAAAATGATATTTTTACTTTAAATCCTCCTGATTTGAGCAATGTGTCCAACGTATTTATAGAGTATCATTCGAGAAAGCACGAAAGTCAATCTTTACATAAAATACTAGAAATTCTTTCTGAATATGGATTTAGGTATCATATTCATCATGAATTTATAACTCCAAGCCCACTAATTAATAGAAGTGATTTAGTTGGAATGGATT
>CALPWM020000230.1 GCA_943327275.2 Chitinophaga pinensis | reverse complement strand
TTTTGAAAATCTTGAATGGGGCATATTTTCTGTTCAACTCGTCAATGTACTGGTGCTGCGCTTTCACCCTTTCTTCAGTCAATCCATTGGCATAGAAAGCTGATTTGCTGTGGTCGCTGATGACCAGGTATTCAAATCCTTTGTCGATGCAGGCTTTGGCCATTTCTTCAATGCTATTGGTGCCGTCGCTCCAATCGCTGTGGCTATGGATGATTGATTTGATGTCTGTTGGTTGTACAATATCCATAACGGATCCTGTGGTCGCCCTTTCAATGATGGCAGGGTCCTCCCTGAGGAACGATGGGATATAGTGGATGGATGCTGCTGAGAATGCATCCTGGTCTGTATGCATATTTTCCAATGAAGCCGGATATTTGTTCAACCAAGCATCGACAAATGCTGCTGAGCCATTGAGGATAAAACTTCTTTTTTGGAGTTGGTCTGTAGGAGAAAATTGAAACTCCAGCAGTACGTTTTCAATGCCTTTTGATTGCAATATTTCATCAGTTTCATCAACAGTTTCAAAAGCATTGTCCTTGAGGAATGTGCTAAGCGGTAGTTTATTACAATCAGTTACCCAGCAAAGTTTTTCCAGGGTAGGCATTTGTCTGACAAAATCTCCGCAAAGCATGAACTTGTTTTCCTTGAATTGAGATGCAAAAACTTCTTGCATGTGCAAAGCATAGGTTTCAATGTCTGCATAGAGAAAATGCCCCTGGTGCCGGAAATAAAACTCTATCGCTTCCTTTACATTTTTCTGTGTTTTCTCGCCAAAGCCCTTGTACAGCAACAACCTGTTTTCATTGCAGGCATAAAGCAGTTCTCCCAGCCCTTCAATGCCCATTTCTTTCCAGATGGTAGAAATCTTTTTGGGGCCGATTCCTTTTATCTGCATCATCTCCAACACGCCTTCAGGCGTTTTTGAAATCAATTCTTCCAGTGCTGATAGCTTTCCTGTCTCCAGAATTTCAATGATTTTTCTTGCAGTAGAATCTCCAATTCCTTTCAGTGATGCAATTTGCTCCTTTGGAATGGATTCGAGCTGCAGGGGTAGTTTTTCAATGGAAAATGCGGCGCTCCCATAAGACTTTGATTTGAAGCTGTTTTCCTGGTGAATATCCATCAATTTGCTCAAGAGACTGAATTGATCGGCAATGGCGTAATTGTCTGGCATGATGTGCAGTTGTTCTTTTACAAAAAAAAGTCCCGCACGAAGCGGGACTCTATACTTTTAACTGTTGGAAGATTACTTTGCAGCTTTCTTCGGAGCAGCTTTAGCAGCTTTCTTAGGAGCGGCTTTAGCAGCTTTTTTAGGAGCAGCTTTAGCGGCTTTCTTTGGTGCAGCTTTAGCAGCTTTCTTAGGAGCAGCTTTCTTTGCAGCTTTTTTAGGAGCAGCTTTCTTTGCAGCTTTCTTTGGAGCAGCTTTAGCAGCAGCTTTCTTAGGAGCGGCTTTAGCACCTTTTTTAGGAGCAGCTTTCTTTGCAGCCTTTTTAGGTGCAGCTTTTTTTGCAGTTGCCATTTTGTTTAGAATTTAATGGTTTAGAAAATGTTTAACGTAGTAAAAGTATAAACAGTTTTTCTAATATGCAAAAAAAATTATTTTAAGCAATGATTATCCGGCAGTTACAACAGGTTCAATGGACACGAATGTCTTGTTGTTCTTTGATTTTCTAAATTCAACAACACCGTCAGATGTTGCGAAAATAGTCCAGTCTTTGCCTACTCCAACATTCTTACCAGGGTGGTACTGTGTACCACGCTGACGCAAAATGATGTTTCCTGAAATAGCTGGTTGCCCACCAAAGATCTTGATGCCAAGTCTTTTGCTGTGTGAATCGCGACCGTTCTTAACGCTACCTTCACCTTTCTTATGTGCCATGACGCTTGTTTTTTAAATGATAACTTTTAAATGAATCAGGCGATGCTTTCAATCCTGAGCTTGGTATACAATTTACGGTGTCCGATTTTTTTACGGAATCCCTTCCTTCTTTTCATTTTGAATGCAATCACTTTGTCGCCCTGAACCTCACTGAGGATTTCAGCACTGACTTTAACTGTTACATCCTTTCCAACGGAAAGTTTTCCATCGTTGTCAACAAGCAAAACCTCTGGGATTTCAATCTTGTCGCCTACACTTCCCTCAATATGGGAAACATACAGCTGCTGTCCGGCTTCAACCTTGTACTGGTGACCTGCTATTTTTACAATTGCAAACATGATAATTCAAAATTTAGGAGTGCGAAGGTAAGCATAATTTAATTTTCCCCCAATTTTAAAACTAAAAATTCTTGGGAGCTATTTCTATTGGTTTGGGTGGGGGAGCCTATCTTTGTTATTCCCACGAATGATTCAATATGAAGATCAAATCGTATCTGGCCAAGCCTTTTGCAAATATCGTCTATAAAAAAGTACAAAAATCCATGCGCTCTGCTCTGGATGATCAAGAGAGCATCCTGTCAGCGCTGATAAAAAAAGGCAAGGTTTCTGAGTTTGGGAAAGAACATCATCTTGCTGAAGTAATTGATCATCAATCTTTTGTACAATCAGTTCCGATCAGGGACTATGAAAAATTTAGCCCATACATCGCCAAAATCAAGGAAGGGAAGGCCAATATTCTATGGCCAGGCAAGCCCATTTACCTTGCCAAAACCTCTGGAACAACGTCTGGAGCCAAATACATCCCGATCACTGCTGATTCCATACCCAACCATATTGGTACAGCAAGGAACGCCTTGCTTTGCTATATTGCCACTTCGGGGAATGCTGATTTCGCCAATGGGAACATGATTTTCCTTTCTGGTTCACCTACGCTGGACCGTATTGGTGGCATCCCAACCGGTAGGCTCAGTGGAATTGTCAACCATCACATTCCCAGTTACCTCAAAAAGAACCAGCTTCCTACATTCGAAACCAATTGTATTGAAGACTGGGAATCCAAGCTTGAAAAAATTGTTGAGGAAACAGTTGCCCGCAACATGACATTGATCAGCGGCATCCCACCGTGGATGCAGATGTATTTTGACAGGTTGATGGAAAAGACAGGAAAAAAAATCGGAGATCTTTTTCCAGATTTCAGTGTATTGGTTCATGGTGGCGTTAATTTTAGCCCATATCGCGCTAAGCTGATGGAAAGCATCGGTAGGAAAATAGACACAATAGAAACTTTTCCTGCTTCTGAAGGTTTTTTTGCTTTTCAGGACACCAGGGAAGAGGAGGGGCTTTTGCTCAATACCAACTCAGGCATATTTTTTGAATTCATTCCTGCCGGGGAGGTTTTCAATGAAAATCCTACAAGGCTTTCATTGAAAGATGTAAAAATCGGAGAGAACTATGCCCTGATCATCAACAACAACGCAGGTCTCTGGGGTTACAATATTGGCGATACTGTGAAGTTTGTTTCTCTTGATCCCTACAGAATTATCGTTTCTGGCCGCATCAAGCATTTCATTTCTGCATTTGGCGAACATGTAATAGGTGAGGAAGTTGAATTCAGCCTCATGAAAGCTGCCAATGAAAAAGGAATCCGTGTGGTTGAATTTACCGTGGCACCCATGGTTACGCAAGACCAGGGTAAATCTTATCATGAGTGGTTTGTAGAATTTGAGGAGGATCCGCAAGACCTTGCCGCATTCGCTGCAGAAGTTGACCAGCACATGCGATCAAAGAATATTTATTATGATGACCTAATCAGGGGCAATATCCTGAAACCACTGGTGATTACCCCGCTTAAGAAAAATGCCTTTATTGATTTTATGCGTTCTCAAGGCAAATTGGGCGGTCAAAACAAAGTACCGAGATTGAGCAATGACAGGAAGATTGCCTCAGAACTTGAAAAGATGACCAACAACTTATAAATTTACCAAATGGAATTCGACTTCTCAGACCAGTTTGATGCTGAAGGAATCAATCCGCCTTCAATGAAGCGGGTGGGTCTATTTGGTTCTACGGGGTCAATAGGGAAGCAGACGCTTGAGGTCATCAGGGCCAATCCATCTCTTTTTTCAGCCACCGTGCTTACTGCACATTCCAACCATGAGTTGCTGATAGAGCAAGCCCTGGAATTTTTACCTGCGGTTGTGGTCATTACCCAGTCCTCAAAATATACATTGGTAAAAGAGGCGCTTTCGCCCAAAGGAATCAAGGTTTTGGCCGGTGAAGCAGCACTTGAAGAAGCT
>CALPWM020000229.1 GCA_943327275.2 Chitinophaga pinensis | reverse complement strand
CCTTCAACCTCTCTCAACCTCCCTCAACCCCTTCAACAGGCCGAGGCCCCCTTCAACTATTTGGTCATTTCCCCCTTAACCCCTATCTTTGCTTCGGAAACATGAAACAGATGAAGGGAACGGTGCCGTTCCCTTCTTTATTTCACAGAAGATGGCAACAGAAGAAAAAACAGTTCAGGTAAAGGCATTGGCCGAAAAATTGCTCGAATCGGAGCCCCAATACTTTTTGGTAAGGGTCAACGTTCGCCCCATCAACAACATCAGTGTTTATGTAGATGGCGATGAGGGTGTGACCATTGAAAAATGCGTCAAGCTCAACAGGGCACTGTACAAGGAAATAGTTGAAAAGGAGATTTGCAAGGATGGGGAGTTTGGTCTTGAGGTATCTTCTTCTGGCATTGACGAACCACTTTTGCTGCAAAGGCAGTTCATCAAGAATATTGGCAGGGTTGTTGAAGTGGAAATGAAAGATGGCCGTGCATTTGAGGGAAAGCTGCTTGCAGCAGATGAAAAAAGCATAGAAGTGGATGAGGAGAAAGGAAAAGGAAAGAAGATGGAAGTCATCAAGCATGTTCTGCTATTTGATGACATCAAAACGACAACAGTTAAAATTGTATTCTAAAAAATAAAAGACAAGAACTCTAAATGGATATTTTATGGCAAGTATCAATCTGATCGAATCTTTCCAGGACTTCAAAGATGCAGAGAACATCGATCGTCCCACGCTCATGAAAGTGCTTGAAGATGTATTCAAGACACTGCTTCGCAAGAAATACGGATCTGATGAAAGTTTCGACGTAATCGTTAATACTGAAAAAGGTGACCTTGAAATCGTGCGCCACCGCATGATTGTAGAAGATGGTGCAGTTGAAAACCCGCTGATGGAGATTGAGTACAGTGAAGCGGTGAAGATTGAACCGGATTTTGAGGTTGGTGAAGAACTCTACGAAGAAGTGGATATCATGGATTTTGGTCGCCGTGCCATCCTCGCCGCCAAACAAACATTGGCAAGCCGTATCGGAGACCTCAAGAAGAACGCACTTGTAAAAAAATACGGTGACCGTGTTGGTGACATCATCAATGCTGAAGTTTACCAGGTATGGAAAAAAGAAGTTTTGCTCATTGATGAGGATGGAAATGAACTCATCCTGCCCAAGTCTGAGCAGATCCCTTCCGATTACTTCAAAAAAGGGGAAAGCATCCGTTCGGTGATCAAAAAAGTGGAATTGAAAAACAATGCACCGGTGATCATCCTTTCAAGAACCCATCCATCTTTCCTTGCAAAACTGCTTGAGATTGAGGTACCGGAAATTTTTGATGGCCTTATCGTCATCCGTAAAATCGTACGTGAGCCAGGTGAGCGCGCCAAAGTAGCTGTAGAAAGCTATGATGACCGTATCGATCCAGTGGGTGCTTGTGTGGGAATGAAAGGAAGCCGTATCCATGGCATCGTGCGTGAACTGAAAAACGAAAACATCGATGTGATCAATTTCACCAACAATATTCAATTGCTCATCCAGCGTTCTCTTACTCCAGCGAAGATTACAAGGATGAACATTGACAATGAAGGTAAGCGTGCTGAAGTATTTGTATCACCAGACCAGGTTTCATTGGCCATTGGTAAGCGTGGTGTCAACATCAAACTGGCTGAAGACCTCACTGATTTTGATATTGACGTGTACCGCGACAATGAAGGTGAAATGGCTGAATACGATATCGATCTCGATGAATTTAGCGATGAAATCGAAGGATGGATCATTGAAGAACTCAAGCGTATCGGTTGTGATACCGCGCGCAGTGTGTTGGATCTTACTGCAACAGAATTGGAACGCAGGACAGATCTTGAAAAAGAAACCATTGAAGAACTTCGCAATGTTTTGAGGGCAGAATTCGAGAAAGACTAAACAGCATAGCAAGCAAACAAGAAACAAGCAAAAAAAGCCCAGGAGGATAAATGTCAGAATCAAACACACCCAGGTTAATGGCCGCGGCCAAGGAGTTCAACATCGGTAAGGATACGTTGGTGGACTTTCTTGTCAGTAAGGGATTCAGCAAGGATGATCTTAAGCCCACTTCCAAATTGACGGAAGACATGTATCATTCCCTGCAACAGGAGTTCTCTTCTGATAAGGCTGCAAAGGCAAAAAGCGATGCCATTGAAATCCCTAAGGGGTCATCAGGAGAGGCAAAGAAGAAGAAGGACGAGGAAGAGATTGTTTTCAAAAAGGATACCAAGAAAAAGGCAGAGCCTGAAGTAGTAGAGCAACCCGCTCCTGCTCCAGAGCCAGTTCCTGTAGACGTACCAGAAGTGGTAGCAGCAGAAGAGCCAGCGGTGGTTGCGCCAGCTCCTTCAGAAGAAGTGTCAACTCCTGCTGAAGCTGAAGTGGAGATCACAAAAATCGAGGCACCTGAATTGCATGGTCCCAAGATTTTGGATAAGATTGACCTTGATGCTATCAATGCCTCAACGCGACCAAAACGCGGTGAATCAAAAAAGAAAGCAGTTGCAAAACCTGAGGAGAAGGCTCCGGAAGTCGAAGCAGTTGTTCCAGAAGAAATACTACCTGTTGAGCCAATAAAACCCGCAGAACCAGACAGGGTTAAAATAGAAGCACCTGAGCTCGAGGGTCCCAAGATTGTCGGCAGGATTGAACTTAAGCCTGAGATGGATGACAGGAGCCGCAATGCTGACGTAAAAAGAAAGCGCATACGGATTCCCATAGAGAAAAAAGAGCCGGAAAGAACGAAACCATCTATTCAAAAAGGGGGAGCTCCTGCACCACAGCGTCAGTCAACGCCACGTGTAGGTGGGCCTCGCGTTGTGAGAAGAGGTGAAGTCAAGGAGATTGATGAGAAGGAAATCCAAAACAAGATCAAGGAAACACAGGCCAAACTCTCAGGAGGAGGTGGCGGTTCAAAAGCCAAGATAACCAAGTCCAAACTTCGTCGCCTCAAGCGCGAGGAAATGGAAGCCGGCGCAGAAGGGGAAGGGGATGAAAAAATCCAGGTAACTGAGTTTATCAGTGTGAGTGAATTGGCCAGCTTGCTGGATGTCAACTTTGCTGAGATCATTGGCAAGTGTATGAGCCTGGGTATCATGGTTTCCATCAACCAGCGTCTTGATGCAGAGGTAATCGAACTGGTTGCCGGTGAGTTCGGATACGAGGTGGAATTCATCGACATGGAAAAGCAAATGGAGATGGAAGAGGAAGAAGAAGTTGATGCTCCTGAACAACTGCTTCCCCGCGCACCAATCGTTACCATCATGGGTCACGTTGACCATGGTAAGACATCCTTGCTTGACTATATCCGCAACGCGAATGTAGTAGCCGGAGAGGCAGGGGGTATCACCCAGCACATTGGTGCATACCATGTTGATCTCCCAACAGGAAAATCAATCACCTTCTTGGATACACCGGGTCACGAGGCCTTTACGGCGATGCGTGCGCGTGGTGCCAAGGTCACTGACCTTGCTGTTATTGTGATTGCCGCGGATGATGCGGTGATGCCACAAACAAAAGAGGCCATCAGCCATGCACAAGCGGCGGGTGTACCGATGATTTTTGCGATCAATAAAATTGACAAGGACGGAGCCAACTCCCAGAAGATATACGAACAACTTTCACAGATGAATATTCTCGTGGAAGAGTGGGGTGGAAAATACCAAAGCCAGGAGATCGCTGCCAAGTCAGGACTCAATATTGACAAGCTGCTTGAAAAGATTTTGCTTGAGGCAGAATTGCTTGACCTGAAAGCCAATCCTGAAAGGGAAGCCAGCGGTACCATCATTGAAGCAACGCTCGACAAGGGCCGTGGATATGTGGCAACCATTCTTGTGCAAAACGGAACACTCCAGCAGGGCGACCTGGTGGTGAGTGGTCAGCACTATGGAAGGGTCAAAGCCATGATGAACGAAAGGAACAAGCGTGTAGATGCCATTCCACCTTCATCACCTGTGCTGATTCTTGGTCTCAATGGTGCGCCACAGGCTGGTGAGAAGTTCAAGGTATACCAAGACGAATCAGATGCCAAGGAAGTTGCAGGCAGAAGGGCCCAGATCATGCGTGAGCAGGGTATCAGGACCAAGAAACATATTACGCTGGATGAGATTGGACGCAGGTTGGCGCTCGGTAACTTCAAGGAACTCAACATCATCATCAAAGGTGATGTGGATGGATCTGTAGAGG
>CALPWM020000228.1 GCA_943327275.2 Chitinophaga pinensis | reverse complement strand
TTACCAGCAATGCAATAACGATCAGGCAAGAGAAAACCACTCTTTCATGGTAGAGGTGATAAGGATCTGTGCCCGTTATCCATCTGTGCCTGCCCAAAAAGCCATCATGAAAATGTTGGGTTTTGATATGGGCCCTTGCAGGCTTCCATTGGTAACGCTGAACAAAACAAATTACGACAAGCTACATGCAGAGCTGGAAGCGGTTGGTTTTTTTGGAAGGGTTCCTTCCATTCCTATGGATAGAAAAGAATTATAATCGTTTAAAATTTTCCCAAATGAAGCTGAATAGATTTTTTACCATGGTCATTTCCTTGTTGGTGTTCATTGCCAACGGGAATGCACAATCCTCTGCTGAAGTAACGGTGTTGCAAGAGCAATACCAGGTGCCCTTGTTGAAAGGGAAATCAACCAATCCATTCATCAGGTTGAAATTGGTGGTGTCAGGCAATCAGGGAATGTCGGTAAATGATTTTCAATTCAGCTTGAAAGGGACTACCGCTTTGCAAGATATAGCACAACTTGCTTTGTACTATTGTAAAAATGATTCCACTGCAAATGCATCATTGGATTTTTCCAAGGCACAACTGTTTGGCAGTGTTTCATCCATCAAAAATAAAATAATCATCAGTGGTTCCCAGCAGCTTGATCCGGGTACGCATTATTTCTGGTTGAGTTGTAGCCTGTCTCCCAATGCCAATGCTTTAAATGAGGCAGATGCCAGTTGTACCCAAGTCAATATTGGCGATAAGCGTCTTGTGCCTGCTCCAGAAGGAAAAAATATCCACCAAAAGTTTGCTGTTGCGTTGAGAAAACCCAATGATGACAATGTCCATACATACCGCATCCCTGGCATTACCACTTCTAAAAATGGAACTTTGCTGGCTGTGTATGACATGCGCCGGGAGAGCAGCCGAGACCTTCAGGGGCATATGGATATTGGATTGAGCAGAAGCCTTGATGGCGGCAATACATGGTTGCCCATGCAGGTTGCCATCGATATGAAAGAATGGGGTGGTTTGCCACAGAAATTCAATGGGGTTTCTGATGCTTGTATTTTAAGTGATGACAAAACAGGAGCAATGTATATTGCCGGGCTGTGGATGCATGGTGTGTTGGATAAAAATGGAAAATGGATTGAAGGCCTGACAGACAGCAGCAAAGCCTGGAATCACCAATGGCGCGAAAAAGGATCACAGCCTGGTTTTGATGTCAAACAGAGCAGCCAGTTTTTGATTGTCAAGAGTACTGATGAAGGCAAAACATGGAGCGATCCCATCAACCTTACGAAGATGTGCAAAAAAGAAGAGTGGTGGCTTTGGGCTCCTGGTCCTGGACATGGCATCACCCTGAACGACGGCACCTTGGTATTCCCAACACAGGGCAGAGACAAGAACGGCAGACCTTTTTCTAACATCACCTATAGCAAAGATGGTGGTGTGAATTGGCATACTTCAGTGCCAGCAGATACCGGCAGTACAACCGAAAGCATGGCGGTGCAATTGAGCAATGGAGATATCTTGCTCAACATGCGGGCCAATGAAAATGCCAATCGCAAAGGGGATAACAATGGCCGGGCAATGGCTGTTACCAGTGACTTGGGTAAAACATGGACCAGTCATCCTTCAAGCCGCAGTGTATTGAATGAGCCTGTTTGTATGGCAAGTACCCACAAACACAATTATACAAAAAATGGAAAACCAGCTTCAGTCTTGCTGTTTTCAAACCCCAATACCAAAACCGGTCGCAACCACATGACCATTAAAATGAGTTTTGATGATGGCCTGACCTGGCCCAAAGAAAACTGGATGCTGCTGGACGAATGGAACAGTTTTGGATATTCTTGCATAACTTCAGTTGATGAGAATACCATTGGAATTTTGTACGAGGGAAGTGGCGCCCACATGGTTTTTCAAAAGTTTTCTTTCAAGAAGATGCTGAAGTAATTTTCCAAAGAAGTTCGGCTGCAAAAAAATTGCTTTCAAATGAAACCCTATAGTTTTATTCTACTGTTTCTTTTGGTGTTGAATGCTCATGCTCAACAACCAGCGAGTGGCAGTTGGCATGCTCCACAGCAATTGCAAACCTTAAAGGGTTCGCCTGTTGCTTTGATTCCCTTTCCGCAACAAGTACAGTGGTTGAAGGAGGGATGGAGACTTCCATCGCAACTGACAATTGTTGTTGATGGAAATCAACAAACGCTGACTGACAATGCGGTGCGTTCATTGAAAGCTTTGCTGGCAGCATCTTCCATTCAGTGCAATGTGAAAAACCTGTCACCCAATGATAAAGTTCCTCTGCCTTCAATTCATTTAAAGCCTGCGAACAGTTCTTCTCTTAAGGCAGAAGGATATCAATTGAACATATCTGCAAAAGGTATTCTCATCCAATCCAATGATGCTGCAGGGTTTTATTATGCAGTTCAAACCCTTCGTCAAATCATGGCGCAAAAAAATGCAATGCAGCAACTGCCCGGATGCAGCATTACGGATTGGCCAGCATTTGCCTTGCGGGGTTTTATGCACGACAATGGACGCAATTTCCAAAGCATTCCAATGTTGAAGGCACAGTTGGATAAACTGTCCTGGTACAAGTTCAATACATTTCACTGGCACCTGACCGATAACCCTGCATGGCGTGCACAAAGCAAGATTTATCCTCAACTCAACGATGCGAAAAACAGGATGCCGGGCCGTGATCCTGACAGCAGCTACAGTTTTGATGATATACGGGAGTTGATCCGCTACGCGCGCGAACGGAATATTTCTATCATACCTGAATTCGATATGCCTGGCCACAGCAAGTATTTTGAGCCAACATTCGGATTTAAAATGGAAAGCGAGCAGGGCATGCAGGTGCTGGAAAAATTGATTGATGAATTCTGTGCCGAAGTAACTGTTTCCGATTGCCCCATCATCCACCTGGGCTCCGATGAAGTGCGCATCGCCAATCCGGCAATATTCATCAAGCGAATGACTGCCAGGGTTAAATCCAATGGAAGAAAGGTCATGGTATGGAACCCCGGCCTGTCTGCTGAACCTGGTACCATTGAACAGATATGGTTGGAGGATGCAACCTTTGTTCACAGGAGAACCAGTCCCAATCCATATGTTGATTCTTATGCTGGTTACCTCAACAATTATGATGCCTACTCTTTGATCCAGCGGTATTTCTTTCAGCAGATCTGCAGTAAGCCCTTGGGCGATTCACTGGCCCTTGGGGGTATTGTTTGTTGTTGGCCGGATGTAAGGGTGGGAGACAAGTCAAAAATTCCTTTGTTCAATCCGGTATGGCCTGGTTCCATTGCCTATAGCGAATCGCTGTGGTGTGGACGACCTGATTTTACACACAATTACATGAATGTATTGCCTGCAATGGGTACTGAAGCGAGTAATCATTTTGTCGAATTCGAGCAACGGTTGAGCAAACACAAGCAACTGTTTTTCTCCAATGAGCATTTCCCTTATGTACCTTTTGGTCATGTTGAGTGGAACATGTCTGGTCCTTTTTACCGCCTTGTCAATGATTCCATTGATAAGGAATTCATTGGAGTGAATACACCGGTCGGTAGTGCTGTTCCCCACCAAACAAAACTTGTAACCGGAGGCCTCCTGCGCTTTGAAGAGCTTTTGGGTGGAGCAAAAACATTGTCAAAACCTGCCAATGAAACGGTGTACCTGACTGCGTATACATTCAGTGCAAAAGCAAGGAATATCCATGCTGTCATTGGTTTTGAAGCTCCCGCACGCAGCAACAGGCGTAGTGCAGGTATTCCAAACAACGGCCAATGGGATGCCAATGGCGGAGCGATATTCATCAATGATAAAGAACTGCCAGGCCCAGTTTGGAATATGCCCGGAGGCCAACGATACTTGCAGGCAACATGGGATAAACCAGCCAATGAAATACCGTATACCGAAGAAGAGTTTTATTGGAGTCGCCCGCCTGCTGTTATCACATTGCAAAAAGGATGGAACAAGATTTTCGTCCGGGTACCAAGAACTTATCTTGACCAGAAATGGATATTTGCTTTTGTTCCGGTGAAGAAGGATCAAAAGGGAAATTGGATGGAGAATGCATCTGTGAAGATTCAGGCCTCAAAAAAATAATTTACATGTAAAATCTAAATAATGGGAAATTCATCGCGCAGATTATTCATCAAGTCTACGGTCATTACTGGCATCATGGCACCTT
>CALPWM020000227.1 GCA_943327275.2 Chitinophaga pinensis | reverse complement strand
TGGAGGTATTTGCGTGGATCATCGGCAAAACCATTCTTGCCAATTTTTTGAAAGAATTCATGTTCAGGATTGTAGTCCTTTTGGTCATCCTTGCCTGGGTGTTGGGTATGATCAAAGACTACAATGTATTCATTGAACTATATGCTTACTTATACTTTATCCCTGTTGTAATTTTGGCATGGGTACTGATGCGCAGCCAATCCTTTCAACTGGTTTTCAAAAAAAGTAAGGTCACCACCAAATTTTCAGGCATGATGGCCCGATTTGGCGGGGCTTATTTTCTGGGTAATATCCTGAATGTGATAGCCAAGACCAATGATACCATCATCATTGCCTCTCAATCATCCGGAGGACTGGCTGATGCTGCTATCTTTACCATCGCCACCTACCTGATTACCGTCATGGATGTACCGCAGCGCAGCATGGTCTCAGCGGCAACTCCTCAAATTGCCCAGGCATGGAAAGACAAGGATCTTGCCAAGCTCGATAGGCTTTACAAGAAAACCGCATTGAATCTATTGGTAATTGCCTCTGGAATATTAGGTGTTGTTATCTTAAATTTACCCGCTTTCATCCAAGTGCTTGGACCAAACTATGCAGGCATGTCTATGTTGATGCTGATTTTGGGGCTAAGTAAATTGGTTGACCTTGGAACAGGGATGAATACCCAGATACTACAACTCTCAAAGCATTGGATGATAGATCTTCTGACAAACATGTTTTTTGTGGTCGCCTCTATCTTCCTCAACTATTTTCTGACCAAATCCTATGGTATTCTGGGAACAGCGATCGGCAGCTTTATTGCAGTAGTACTTTTCAATTTTATCCGCTTTTTCTATATCAAAAAAATCTATGCATTACAACCTTTTTCATGGAGAAACGGTTTGACAATCATGGTAGCAGCTGTTATGACATTTGTATTGTACAGCATTGAATTCCATGATTACATTTGGATCAACCAGGCCCTCAAATCGGCTTTGTTTATCTTGGCATTTGCTTTCGTCGTCATCCGCTTCAATATTTCTCCAGACATCACTGAGCTTTATAACATGGCCAAGAGCAGGGTCATGCATCGGAGGTCTTGATTATTATTGTATATTGCCCAATAAACCAAACTGACATAGCTATGATGTGGGAAAACCTGAGCCGTGGACTTCTGGGGATGTTGTTTTTGATTGGCCTTTGCTATGTATTGAGCAACAACAGGAAAGCCATTAACTGGAAACTAGTATCCATGGGCATCATCGCCCAGATTGGGTTTGCCATTGGCGTGCTTTCAAAAGGAAAATATAATTTTTTCAGGATCATCATCCAATGGTTTTCCGATAAGTTTGTAGAGATCATCAACCTTGCACACAAGGGAATTGAATTCATGTTTGGCAACCTTGCCGATGCTTCAGGAAGCTGGGGCTATACATTTGCCATACAAGCTTTACCCAACATCATATTTTTCGCTGCCCTTTCCTCTTTGTTTTATTATCTGGGCATCCTTCAAAAAATCGTTTATTTCTTTGCCCTGATGCTCAGCAAGCTCAAGGTTTCTGGAGCAGAAAGTGTTTCGACCGCAGCCAATATTTTCCTGGGTCAGACAGAGGCGCCCCTCATGGTCAGACCATTTCTGGAGAAAATGAACAGGAGTGAAATCCTCTGCATCATGGTTGGCGGCATGGCCAATACAGCCGGATCTGTACTCGCTGCTTATGTTGGCTTTCTGGGCGGGAACGACCCGGTACAACAACATTTTTTCGCGCTGCACCTGCTGAGCCAGTCCATCATGAGTGCCCCTGCTGCTATCGTCTGTTCAAAAATTCTTTTTCCACAGACTGAGAAAATAGATGAACGCATTATTGTATCAAAAGAGAAGTTCGGAGAAAATGCCCTTGATGCGATTTCATTGGGAACCACGGATGGTCTGAAACTTGCCGTCAATGTTGGTGCCATCCTGATCGTTTTCACCGCCCTGATGTATGTCCTTAATTGGGTACTGGGTTCTGTCGGATACTACACAGGCATCAACAGCCTGGTGGCCAATTTTAGCAAGGGAAGGTATGATGCATTGTCATTTCAAATGATTTTGGGATACCTCTTCTCCCCGATTGCATGGCTGATTGGTGTCAGTGAACGGGACATGGTGTCTGTAGGGCAGTTGTTGGGCGAAAAAACAATCATCAATGAGTTCCAGGCTTATATCACCTTTGGAAAAATGAAGGCTGAAAACCTGATCACAGACCCTAAATCCATCCTCATCACCACTTATGCCTTGTGTGGCTTTGCCAATATTGCCTCCATTGGTATTCAGATAGGCGGTATCAGCCAATTGGCACCCGGACAAAGGAAGAACCTGACCGAGTTAGGCTTCAAGGCCTTGATAGGAGGAACCATTGCCTGTTTGATGTGTGCCTGCATTGCAGGTGCACTTGGATAGCACCAGTTCATTTTAAAGGAACATTTGCTTTTTTGGGTCTAACTTTATGCCTGCCTGAATGTTAGGTATCTCATGCCATTGGTTGGAAAAAGAACCATATCAGCAATCTTCATTCTCTTTCTGGCTATTGAGTCTCAAGGGCAACAATCCATTGAGGTCATCCAAGGGCAACTTACGGCGATTACAATACACATTAAATCATGGAAGGCAGACAACGCAGACCCTGTTCTAAAGATCAAAACCAGGGATGAAAAAGGGTTGATTCATGCCCAGGACCTACAGCCATTGGTGTTCACCCAATATGAATCAAAAACCAGGGAAGAAGACATGATCTGGCAAAAGGATGCAAGGGTTTTTCAACAACCACAGTTGTCCAACATGAGAAATGCACCGATGAAACCCGTCCCCCTTGAGAGAAATGGTGGTTATATTGACAAGGCTTTGGATGGACAAGGTTTCAGCAACATCAATCCAGCAGACCCCAGCATTGCTGTGGGGCCAAACCATGTCATCCAGATGATCAATGGAAACAATGGCAGTGCCCTTTTCAGCATATACGACAAAGCAGGAAATACTGTTTTCCCCCAAACCTATATGGACCAGTTGCCGGGCAGCAGTTACAATGGTGGCGGTGATTGCATTGTATGGTACGACCAACTTACCGACAGGTTTATCATGTCAGAGTTTGGCGATAGTTCCAGGACTGGCATCAAGATAAACAGTTTAATCATGGCGGTTTCTGTCAGCAACGATCCTACTGGAGCATGGTTCATCTATGAATTTTATTGTGACCCCTTTTTCCCGGACTACCCAAAGTTTGGCAACTGGCATGATGCCTGGTATGGGGTAACAAGGGATTTTTCAGACCAGTATCTGGGAAATTCGGTTTGGGCTTTTGATAAAAACAAGATGATCGCAGGTACCGGCAACCCCACCGTGCAGCGCCTGAGATTGACAGACCCAGACAACAAGTTCAATGCCCTGGTGCCTGTAACGCTTACAGGAAACAATCCAGCCCCCTCTGGCACACCAGGCTTGTTTTTATATTACAATGATGATGTATTGACTGCCTCTCCATCCGATGCCGACAGCATTGGCATGATCAGTTTCAAGGTTGACTTTACAGACCCCTCAAAATCCTTGGTGAAAACGGAAAAGAATTTTGCCGTTGCTGCATTCAACAGCATTGTTTGCAGCAACAGAAATTGTGCCACTTCTCCAGGACCTCAAGGCTATGATGTGGTAAGCAACCGGATCATGCACAAGCCTGGCTTTAGGAATTTTGGCACCCATCAATCTATTGTAGCCAACCATACCGTTGATGTGAATGGGAATGGCCTTGCGGGTATCAGGTGGTATGAGTTGCGCAATACAACTGGATGGAACCTCTATCAACAAGGCAGTTATGCACCACAGGCCCAGTCAAACTGCAGCCCCAACAACTTGCGCCACAGGTTCATGGGTTCGATCATGCAAAATGGAAAAGGTCAAATCGGATTGGCCTATAATTTTAGCAGCAAAACCGATTTTGCTTCCATCGCTTTTACCGGAAGGAATCAGTTTGACCCATTGAACCAGATGGCCTTTGAAGAGACCATCATCAAGAAAGGCACTGGTTATGGGACCAGTGCCAACAGGTGGGGAGATTACAATGACATGGTGCCAGACCCTTCCAATGATTCTGTTTTTTGGTTTACCGGGATGATTGGGAACACTGCCAATACCTGGAGCACCTCAGTTTCCTCATTTTATTTGAGGAACAATCCACAAACGGATGCCAAGCTTTCTG
>CALPWM020000226.1 GCA_943327275.2 Chitinophaga pinensis | reverse complement strand
AGAAGTTGTCAAGCGTACCTTGGATGGCCGAGCTTACATAAAAACTTTTTGGATGGAATCTGGTATATCCGTCGATATTGTAGGCATCGTATCCAAAACGGCCTTGAACAGAAAGCCAGCTCGTTGGGTTGATGTTGATACCCAATGAAGTGGTGGCGCGCATGGTAATATCCTTTCCAACGTTGTTGTAAACATTGAAGAAGGGATTGTCAAAGTCTGCATTGGGATTGCTGCTGAACAAAGGCAGTTTGTCACCGGTTACAGGATCTTCGTAGTTGAGGATATTGTTTCTGTTTGGCCATACCATCAAACTCAGCATGTATCCTCCAGCACTTCTCAGCACCTTATTGTTCTCAGTCCTGATCAGCGATACGGATGGCATGATCTCAATGTACTTTCCAATCTTGGTCGTGTTTGAAAGACGCAGGTTATAGCGCTTGAAGTCGTTGTTGGGAACAACACCTTGCTGATCGAAAATGGATCCTGATAACCTGAAAAATGAATTCTTGATACCGAAGTCCATGCCCAGGTTATGGGTTTGGGCGATACCTGGGCGGAAAAACAATTTCACGTTGTCAAACAACAGGGTGGTATCTCCGTAAGCCGGTCCAAAATAACGGAATGTACTTGCAGGGATGCCGTTGGTGCCATTGGAATATTGATCAAATGTTTCAGGGAACCTGGTAAGCTGTGAAACACGGAAACTGTTGTCATACTGCATCTGAAACTTACTTGTTTTGGCCCTTTTGGTGGTGATCAGGATGGCACCAGAACTGGCCTGGCTACCATAAAGCGCTGTGGCCTCAGGTCCTTTCAAGATGGTCACGTTTTCAATATCACTTGGGTTGATGTCGGCAATCCTGTTTTGGTAGTCATTGTTCCTGTTGGGGCGGTCAGAAGCCAGACCGATACCGCGGCCACCATCTGAGGTTTCATCAATGCTCTGGTTGTCTACCACGATACCATCCACCACAAATAGTGGTTGGTTGCTCATGGAAAGTGAGTTGAACCCGCGCAAAACGATGGAGGAAGAGGCTCCTGCAGCACCGCTGGTTGGGCTGATGGTCAGACCGGCTACGCGGCCTTGTAAGCTGTTGACAAAGTTTTCACGTTGTGTTTCCTGGATATCATCTCCATCCACTTTCTGGACGGAATAACCCAATTCGCGCGGATTCTTCTTGATGTCCATTGCCGTTACGACAACACCTTCAAGCAGTCCTTCGTCTTGGGTAAGTTTAACATTGATGATTGTTTGCTCGGCAACCTTGATTTCCTTGGAAACAAAGCCAACAGAACTGAATACCAGTGTTTCGCCCTTGGAAACCGCAATGGTAAACTCACCTTTGGCATCGGTTTGTGAAGCCTTGGCTTTTCCTTTGATGGTCACTGTTGCATTGGAAACAGGCTGATTGTTGGGCCCCGTAACCTTTCCTTTGATGCTGGTTTGTGCCATCACCATGGTGTGCAGCAGCATGGGAAGCATGATCAGCCATGTGATTTTTTTGATTTGTCTCATAAACGTTTGTTTTTGTCTTTTATTAGACCTTGTTTAGCTATATAAAAAAGTTGGATGCCTCAATAGGTTTTGTCTTGCAGAAGACATTAAGAAAATGTCCCGAAAGGTATAAATCTTAGGGGAAATAGACAAATATGGGGCCTGAAAACATCAGTTTTTAAGCCCTTTTGCAGTTCCGCTCCAGTCAGGATCTGCCGCGCCTATCCAGTTTCCTGAAAGATCATAATGGATGGCATGCACCCTGCCAAACTGTGCTGTTGTTTTGATTTCTTCTATTTTGATGCCGGATTGCCTCAGCAAATCCATTGTTTTTTTGTCTTTCCAGAAGACATTTTTGTGGTTTTCAACCAATAACCTGTCAGGAAGCTGGTAGATTCTTCCGGCTGAAAGGGCCTGCTCAAGCGGCATGCCATGGTCGATCACCCGGCTGATGACCTGCACAATGGCCGGCACAATCCTCGCTCCGCCGGCAGCACCCAGTGCCAGAAATGGTTTTCCATCTTTTAGGATGATGATGGGTGAAATATGGGACGAAGCCCTTTCGCCCGGCTTCATTTCACCAAGATAGGGCCCCATGGTGGTTGCCAGGACAAATCCGTTCTTCTTTGAGGCAACTTTTGATCCCATCAGCGGTCCCACAGACTGGGTGACGGAAACCATGTTGCCATTTTGGTCACTGGCCACCAGGTGTGTGGTGTGGCCATTGCTGTGGTCTGCTGTGTTGGCACTTGCGGGAAGGGCCATGGTTTTGGGCAAGCTGTCCTTCCACCTGTTTACCGCATAGCGGGCAATGACCAGGCTGTCTTCTTTTGTTTTCAGGAGTGGCCTGTCTTCGTATGCCTTGTGGTGAGCGGCAGCATGGTATTGGAGGTAATCCTTTTCAGAAACCTTGGAAAGATCGACTTGCTCCAGCATTTGGAGCATTTCTATCACGATGGCACCATAGCAGGGCAGGCCTGTTCCAATGATTTCGTATCCCCTGTAACTTCCCCTGACAATTTTTGCCTCTTCTGCCTTGTAGTTTTTCATGTCCGCAAGGGTCAGAAAACCCCCACCTTGCTTGATTTCTTCTGTCAGTGCATAGGCTATTCCACCAGTGTAAAAAGATTTTCCCTTGTCGCGGGCAATGGTTTTAAGCGTTTTTGCCAGTGCGGGTTGTTTGAACAGCGATCCGCCGGCATAAACTGTATCTTTTTGGAGAAAATGGGCTACAGTACCTTCAAATTTTCTCAATTCTTTGATCTCTATGGATTCTCTTCTTGACTCTTCACTAAGGAGCATGTGCCCCTTGGAAGCAGCTGCTATGGCGGGTTCTATCACCTGCTTCAGGGAAAGCTTGCCATATTGCTGGTGGAGTTGTACAATGCCTTTTACCATCCCCGGTACACCAATGGTACCATATCCATGCTCCGCTTCTTTTGCTTTTTTGATATAACTGGCCGGAACCTGTGTGGTGGCATCCAAGCCTTTTACCCCCTGGCCAGGGACAAAATAAATCGCCTGCAAACGTCCGCCCAACCCACTCATGCTGGGTTCAACCACCGACAACATAAATGAGGAAGCTGCAATCGCATCAAAGGCATTGCCTCCTTGTTTGAGCATGAGCAATCCTGCTTCTGTTGCCATCGGATGCGCAGTGGCAACCATGGCAGCAGATGAAGTGTCCTGTTTTTGCTGTGAAAAAGCGAGGCTTGCAATCAGGAGAAACAGGAAAGGCAACAATTGCTTCATACGTTGGGTTTGCAGTAAATAAAGGACAAAAATAGACAATTTCTATCCTCGGTGTTTACTTGTATTGCAATCCCTCATCGTACCAGAAAAGACCATACTGCTTCCCTTTCAGATAACCGGGCACATCTGAAAGTTGTTGCTGTGCCTGATCTTCTGAGATGGGAGTGGTAAAGGGCATCTTCCCGGTAGGTTTGAATTTACCGGTGATGATGTCGAGCAGGGCATCAGTTGTGGTGCCAAATGTGGCCAGCACTCCTGCGAAATGCTTTTTCGTTTGCTCATTGTAGATCTCGTCAATCACCCAGGGATTGGTATAGTTCACCGCCAGTATGGTTGGTTTTTTGGCAGCCAGTGCATTGATGTAATTGATGTCTACGGCATTTTTGGATAGCGACAAATAAATCGGTGAACCATTTGATTCAAAAAGCGACTTTGACCCGGGAGTAATCCAAACCAGGATCATGTCTGCTTCCTCAGGCGTTTTTACAAACGCAATGTCATGGTTGTTTTTCAATGGTTGGAAAACATTGCTTGCGGAGGGTGCTCCCCTTTTTTGGAAATAGGTTTCAAAATAAACCTTTGTCTTTTGTTTGATGGGGAGTGCGTTGTTTTCATTCCGCAGCAAAACAATGGATTTGCGCATGGCCAGGTCTGCTCTTGCTTGCAGGGCAGGATTGCCTACGAAAGCCACTGCCTTTTTTTCATCCACGTATGGATTTTCAAAAAGGCCGAGCTCAAATTTTTCCATGAGCAAACGGTAAACAGAGTTGTCTACCAGCTTGATGTCAACCATGCCAGATTTCACCGTTTCCAACAGGGGTGTAGGATCTGCAGAGCCTGAGTAAAGGTTCACTCCAGCTTCCATGGTTTTTTTGTAGCGTTCCTTGATGCTGAGGTTTTCTGCACCCCAGGGCATCATTTCAATGGGGCCGGTATCTGAGTTGATGATGCCTTTGAAACCCAGGCTGT
>CALPWM020000225.1 GCA_943327275.2 Chitinophaga pinensis | reverse complement strand
TTGCAAGAGAAGAAGGTCTTTTTTGTGGATACAGCGCTGGCAGCTGCTTACAGGGCCTGATGCAACTCAAGGATAAATTGAAAAAAGATGATATGGTGGTCTGCATTTTTCATGACCATGGTAGCAGATACATTGGTAAAATTTACAATGACCAATGGATGATTGATCAGGGATTTATGCATCAAGCAGTCAACATTGCCCCTGAACTTAAAAAAGTATCGTAGATCTACGATACTTTCCACACGTAGTTAAACAGGATTGGGAGTAATTACTGAACACCAATAAAAGGGTTGTTTTGCTCTTGTGCATTGACATGGGGCAAGGTATCTTTGTATTGTTGATCGAAAGAGCAACATATCCAGAAAAACCAAACCAAATCCAATTTCCAAAGAATAACCTCCAATTCCTAAAACCAAAAATCCAATTCCAAAAGAAAATCCTCCAATTCCTAAAACCAAAAAATCCAAATTTCCTACGCAAAAACCAACTATCCAACTGTCCGAAAGCCGTATCCAACATCCGAAAAACCAAAAACCACTCATTTAACCATCAAAAGGCTTTAGACATAAAAACCCGGTGATCTCACCGGGTTTTTTATTTTGTTACAACATTCCTTTGGTTGTGGGAAGTGCATCATGCATCGGATCTTTTTTGACAGCCATGCGGATGGCTTTTGCAAAAGCCTTGAAGATGGCTTCAATCTTGTGGTGCTCATTATCGCCCTGGCAAAAAACATTGAGGTTGCATTTGGCTGCATCGGAAAATGACTTGAAGAAATGATAAAACATTTCAGTGGGCATGTCCCCTACTTTCTCTCGGGTAAATACAGCGTCCCAAACAATCCAGCTCCTGCCTCCAAAATCAATCAATACCTTGGCCTCTGCATCATCCATTGGCAAGGCAAAACCATATCTCTCCATTCCCCTTTTATCACTCAAACCCTTGTACATGGCTTCTCCCAAGGCAATTCCCGTATCCTCTATGGTATGATGCTCGTCAATGTGCAGGTCACCTTTCACTCCAATTTCAAGATCCATCTTGCCATGCCTTGCAATCTGGTCAAGCATATGATCAAAAAAACCCAGGCCAGTAGAAATGGATGATTTTCCGCTTCCATCGATATTAAGCTTGATCTCAATCCTGGTTTCATTGGTCTCCCGAACATGATGTACTGTTCTCATACCATGTTTGAGAAACTTGTATACTTCCATCCAATCACCTGTGGCCAAGACAACTGTACTTTTCAAACCGGTATCCAGGTTGTCCAGATCAACAACACCTGCACCATCCTCACTGGTCATGAGAATGCATTTGGCGCCAAGGTTGAATGCCAGTTGGATATCTGTCAACCGATCACCAATCACAAAAGAACCCTGAAGATCATAGGTCGTATTATTCAAATATTTGCCCAACATTCCAAGGCCGGGCTTTCTTGAAGGTGAATTTTCCTCCGGCATGCTTGGGTCAATAAAGCTCTCATCAAAATGGATGCCCTCACCAGCAAATGTTCGAATGATATGGTCATGAACAGGATGAAAATCAGTTGATGGAAAAGAAGCCGTTCCCAGTCCGTCCTGGTTGGAGACCATGGCCACCTCAAAATCAAATTCCTTTACAATCCGTGCAAGGGACTGAAAAACGCCAGGAAAAAAAATCAGTTTTTCAAAATGATCAATCTGGTATGTGGGTGGCGCTTCCTTGATCAATGTGCCATCCCTGTCTATGAACAATACTTTTTTCATCTATCTATTTTGAAATGAATTAATAGCATCAAGTAACTGAAGGTTCTCAGCATCAGTTCCCACAGTGATGCGCAGGCAGTTTTCACAAAGCAGTACATTGCTGCGATCGCGCACTACAATACCCTTGTTTACTAGGTAGTTATACATGCCCTTAGCATCTGTAAATTCAACGAGCAAGAAATTGGCGTCGGAAGGAAAAATCCTGACAACGGAAGATGAGCGAGCAAGCTCCTCTTCCATTTGTTTTCTTGAGGCCACCAGTTGAAGAATCATGTCATTGACCTGACCAATTTCATCAAGGGCTTTCAAAGCCAGCTCCTGCACAGGTTCACTGATGTTATAAGGTGGCTTTACCTTGTTAAGATATGCTACGATGGCAGGTGAAGCAAATGCCATTCCAACCCTCAGTCCTGCTAGGCCCCAGGCCTTGCTCAGTGTTTGCAATACCACCAGATTGGGGTAATCGGCCAAATCACTTACCAGAGATTTTTGACGGGAGAAATTGATATAGGCTTCATCCACCACCACCAGACCATCAAAATTATTCAGGACCATTTCAACATCCTCTCGGTGTATGCTGTTCCCGGAAGGATTGTTAGGTGAGCAAATCCATATGATCTTTGTATTGGGTTTGATGGCTGATTCAAGTGCTTCCAGATCCAGTTGAAATTCCCTTGTCAATGGTACTTTGGAAAGATGAACATTGTTGATGTTGGCAGAAACTTCATACATGCCATAGGTGGGAGGAAATACAATCACTTCGTCAACACCTGGCTGACAAAAACAACGAAACAACAAATCAATGGGTTCATCACTTCCGTTTCCCAAAAAAATCTGATCCACCGGCACCTGCTTGATGACAGATAATTTGTCTTTTATCTTCCACTGCATCGGATCCGGATAACGGTTGTACCACTTGAGCAGCGGGGATCCCAGTGAATTTTCGTTGGCATCCAAAAATATTTTGGCCTCACCCTTGAATTCATCTCTTGCAGAGGAATAAGGCTTCAGGTTCCTGATATTGTTTCTTACAAGATTGTCTGGATTGAACATTATAATTGGTTTAATCTGATCTTCACTGCATTCGCATGCGCATCAAGCCCTTCGGCTTCTGCCATGGTAATGATGGTTTTTCCAATGTTTTGTATACCCAGTTTGCTGATTTGCTGGAAAGTGATTTTCTTGACAAAACTATCAACACTTACTCCGCTGTAGGCCCTTGCATAGCCATTGGTGGGAAGCGTATGGTTTGTTCCGCTTGCATAATCGCCGGCACTCTCAGGAGTAAAATTGCCAAGAAAAACAGAGCCTGCGTTGATGACCATTGCTCCATAATGGTGTGCATTATCTGAGGCAATGATTAAATGTTCAGCAGCATATTCATTAACCAACGCCATAGCATCATCCATGTCTTCCATGAGAACAGCCTTGCTGTTTTCCAATGCCTTTGAAGCAATCTCTTTTCTTTCCAATAACTCAAGCTGTGCATTCAGAGACCTGATTGTTTTATCAATCAAGGTTGCATCATTGGTAACCAAGAGCACTTGAGAGTCTGGGCCATGCTCGGCTTGGGATAAAAGATCAGCAGCTACAAAATCAGGATTGGCAGTATCATCAGCCAATACACAAACCTCACTGGGGCCAGCCGGCATGTCAATGGCAACACCATCCATCTGCACCAGCTGTTTTGCTGCCGTTACATATTGGTTGCCCGGCCCAAATATCTTGTCTACTTTTTTGATAGATCCTGTGCCGTAAGCCATTGCAGCAATGGCCTGTGCGCCACCGCAGCGGTATATTTCAGTGACACCAACTTTCTTTGCCGCGTATAGAATAGCAGGATGGATTGACCCATCCTTTGCTGGTGGTGTGCAGAGCACAACCTCAGTGCATCCTGCAATTTGTGCAGGGATGCCAAGCATCAATACGGTGGAGAACAAGGGTGCAGAACCGCCAGGAATATAGAGCCCTACCCTTTTCATGGGAGTAGGTTTCCTCCAGCAGACCACCCCTTCCATTGTTTCTATCTTTTTTACTTCATCCAACTGAACACTATGGAAGCGCTTGATGTTCTCAATGGCAACGTTGATGGCCAATCTGAGAGACTCGGAAATATTTTTTTCTGCAGCGAGTATTTCTTTCTGACCAACGGCTAATTTTTTTAAATCCACCCCATCAAACTTCTTGGAATAGCGCTTGACCGACCCGTCTCCACTTTTCCTCACATCAGCAATGATCTTCCCGACTTGCTTTCGAAGCATGCCATTTTCTATGGCCGGCCTTTCGGTGATTCCCGCCCAGTTTTCTCTTGATGGATAACGTATGATTTGCATGATAAAAATTAAAGAATCATTTTTTCAATTGGCACCACCAAAATTCCCTCTGCACCTGCGGCTTTCAGCTTCTCAATGATCTCCCAGAACTTGTCTTCACTCAACACACTGTGCACGCTGCTCCATCCTTCTTTGGCAAGGG
>CALPWM020000224.1 GCA_943327275.2 Chitinophaga pinensis | reverse complement strand
ATTAACTCAGCTTGGTACCCCAGATATTCTGATCAATCTTGCTGGCATCGGCATCATCAAACCCATGGAGCAATTGTCTTTGGATGATTTTTCAAGGTCCATTCAAACCAACCTTGTAGGGGCATTTCTTTTTGTCAAATCGTTTTTGCCAGCCATGAAGGAAGTCAAAAAAGGATTGATCATCAATGTCCCTGGGGTGTTGGGGAAAGTGCCTATGGCGGGTGCGGCAGCCTACTCTGCCAGCAAATATGGTATTGTGGGAATGATGCAAAGCATCAGAGAAGAATTGAAAAGAACCGAGATAAGAATAACCAACTTGTTTTTGGGTGGCGTTGATTCTCCTTTTTGGGATGAAATTGACCTGAGGGTACAGAAGGATAAAATGATCCGTGAAGAAGAGGCGGCAAGGTCAATTTGGTTCCTTTGTCAACAGCCTGCAAACGGGGTTGTCAGTGAAATGGTCCTGCAACCTTTCAACCATCAGGCCATTTAAAGCATGGTTCCTTTGAGGAAAAAATAGGCACAGTTGAAGTAGATGATAACACCTGTAACGTCTACCAGGGTAGCAACAAATGGAGCGGATGATACAGCGGGGTCTGCGCCAAGTTTTTTCAGCACTATGGGCAACATGGATCCGGAGATGGTGCCAAACATGACCACCCCAATCAGGGAAACCCCTACAACCATGGCCACCAGAAAATAATGTGCTCCATATACCTCAGGGAATATTTGGGACCATACCATCACCCTTGAAAAACCGATGATGCCAAGAACGGTACCCAGCATGATGCCAGAGACAATTTCTCTGCGCATGACCTTCCACCAATCCGCAAGGGTCACCTCCCCAACTGTAAGGGCCTGAATGATCAGTGAGGAGGCCTGAGAGCCGGTATTGCCACCACTTGAAATGATCAGGGGAATGAAGAGTGAAAGGATCAGGGCTTGGTCCAGCGCATGCTCATAGCTGGCCATGGCAGTAGCTGTGAGCATTTCACCGAGAAAAAGAACAATCAGCCAGCCGACCCTTTTTTTAAAAAGTTTAAAGATTGAGATTTCAAGATAAGGCTCATCAAGTGCTTCAGTTCCCCCCATTTTTTGCATATCCTCACTGAATTCCTCATTAGCAACCCAGAGGACGTCATCAATGGTAACGATACCCAGCAAAATATTGTTGTTGTCCACAACGGGCAAGGCCACCCTGTTGTTCATTTTGAAGACCTGGTTGGCCTTTTCCTGGTCATCATATACATTGAGCTCTATATACCTGCCATCAGTGAGTTCGCTCACCATTTTATCTGGAGGGGATAATAAAAATTCTTTGATCCTGACGTCATCCAACAGTTCGCCCTGGTCATTGATTACGTAGATAACATCAATGGTCTCAGATTCCTGTCCCACTTCCCTGATGTGTTCCAATACCTCTGCAATGGTCCAGTCTGACTGCACAGCAATATAGTCCGGCGTCATCAGACGACCTACGCTTCCTTCAGGATATCCCAAGAGTGAAAGGGTGATTTTTCTTTCTTCCGGATTCAGCAGTTTGATCAGCTCTCTCACTGCATTGGTGGACAACTCCTCCAGAAAGGATGTGCGGTCATCCGCAGGGAGTTCATTCAGCAAAGCAGCTGTTTTCAGTGGGGGTAGTTCTTGAATGATGTCTTTTTGAATACCCAGTTCAATGATTTTGAAAGTACTGGCTGCCCTGTGGATGGACAATGCTGCCATGATCTCGGTGGCATGTTCCCAGTTTTCTTCTATGAGTTGGGCAACATCACTGATGTTCAGTTCATTCAGGAATTCCGGCATGTGCATGGCATTCTCCTCCAGGAGGAAAAATTCAAACTGCTCTTGAAGATCCATATTGGTGTCGAACTGAATCATGCCGATTTGCTGGTTTATGCGAAATTAATCATAGTTTTTTAGCCTGCAATATTAACTTAGGAGGAGTGGTAGTCTGATTTAACCAATCTGCCATTGGCAAGCAATACAATGTTGTACATTTGCAATCATTCAATTAAAGCACCGATGATTGTTTTTTTGCTGGGTTTTATGGGGTCTGGAAAATCCTTTTATGCGAAAGGACTATCTGATTATCTTCATGTACCTTATGTTGACCTGGATCAATTTATTGAAGAGCAGCAGGCCATGTCCATCAGTGAAATTTTTGAAAAATTGGGAGAATCGGCATTTCGGTCACTTGAATCCATAGCCATTAAGCAGGTTTACACAGATTTGTCGGTCAGAACTTCAAAAACGCAAGATAAAAATGGTATTTTAGGCATAATCTCATGTGGAGGAGGAACGCCTTGTTTCAATGATAACATGGATTGGATGAAAGCGCATGGGTTGACGATTTGGATCAATCCCCCTGAAGAGATCATTTGGGAGCGGTTGATCAAGGAAAAACAAACAAGGCCTTTGTTAACCAGTCTCAATGAAGATGCTTTGAAGGATTTTATCCGTCAGAAGTTGCTGGAGAGAAAACCATACTATGAAAAAGCCCAATCAGTCATCTGCGAATCCAATTTATCCATTCCGGAATTTGTAAACACCATCCAACATGCAAAGAACCTTTTTTAGAATTGCTGCTATACTTGCTATGATTTCAGTCATTCTCGGGGCTTTTGGGGCCCATGTGATGAAAGACCAAATTTCTGAGCAATCTCTTGCCAGTTTCCAGACGGCTACTGCCTACATGATGAGCCATGCCATTGCGCTCTTCATTGTTGGGAACTTGTACCGTCATTACAAGAAGAAATCAATGATCTGGTCTGGTAATCTTTTTGTGATGGGCGTCATTGTTTTCTCCGGTTCAATCTATTTGAGGATTGCGCTCTCATACATGGGTTATAGAAAACTTGACATCATCAATATCATTACTCCTCTGGGAGGGTTGATGTTTATCCTGGGATGGGCAATGTTGTTCGTTTCTATTCCTCCAAGGGAAAACCAGGAAAAGGCCTCCAAGTCAGATGACTAAAATAAACTGTATTTTTGAGGTGATTTATGCAATATCTCAATTCAAACCGCTCAATGCCAAATGGGTAACCGCTTAAGAACTCCCAAGAATACTGCAGATCCCGAGGTCCTTAAAGAGGAGAGGGAGGAAACAGTTGAAATACGATCTCTCGTGCGTGATGAGCGGACCCATAAAATCCTGGGCTCTGTGCTCATGTTTTTTGGTTTGTTTCTTTTTGTGGCATTTACTTCCTATTTATTTACATGGATGGAAGACCAGGACAAGGTTAGGGACATGGGAGCAAAAATCCTGATGCCCAATGAACTGGAAATCAACAATCAGTTGGGCAGTCTGGGTGCTTTTACGGCCTTTGTTTTTTTTGAATATGGTTTTGGTATAGCATCGTATCTCTTTTGCTCCCTCTTTTTCGTTTTGGGCTTGAACCTGTTGTTTGATAAATCCATTTTTTCAGTTGCAAGAAACCTTCGTTATCTGGTTACTGGTTTAATTATTGGCAGTGTCAGTGCTGCTTTTTTTACCCCAACAACAGCTTTTAATTGGGGTGGAGCAATGGGGAAGTTTGCTGCTACATGGCTTACTGCTGTGATTGGATGGACTGGTACTTTTGCTTTGATTTCACTGTCCCTTTTTTCATATGTTATTTGGCGTTTCAATCCCATTTTCAAGTGGCCAGTATTCTCTCCAAAAGCAAAGCATGATTTAGAAGGTACATCGTTGGAGGGTCTTGCAGCAATGCCGATCGTCGAACCAGAAATTATACAGCCAAGGCTTGATTTGACAGAAGGGAATTCCCTGAAACATCAACAAGCACTTTCACCATTAACTGAACATCCTGTTGAGACATCGCCATTGGAAATTGTTGAAAAGCCGGTAGATGAAATTGCTCCAGTCTTTACAGCGCCTGTAGATGTTCCATGGGAAGCTGATGAGATGGAAGAGGAAACAATTACTGAAGCAGACCCTCCTCTGGAAATCAAGCCTGTAGTTGATGAAACGAAAATTTCGCCTAAGGCAGCTGCAGTATTGGCTTCACCCCGCTACGATCCGATTGCGGACCTTAAAGGGTATAAGTTTCCATCACTGGATCTTTTGGCGCAGCATACTGGCGAAAAGATTGTAATGGATCAGCATGAGCTTGAGGCCAACAAGACCCAGATCATGAGTACCCTTCGGAACTATGATATTGAAATCCAGAAAATTTTTGCCACGGTAGGGCCAACTGTAACCTTGTATGAAATTGT
>CALPWM020000223.1 GCA_943327275.2 Chitinophaga pinensis | reverse complement strand
AAGGCATTTGACATTTGGTTGAAGCATGTCGCCAATTATGGAAACAGGGAATATGATAGTCCAACCTATTCAGGGGTTGATATTGAATCACTTTTGTTGCTGGTTCAATTTGCCAAAGATGCAGACATCCATCAAAAAGCATCAGATGCGCTTGAGTTTTTTCTCACAGATTTAGCGGCACATTACAATCTGTTGGGAGGATATCTGGCTGGCGCGCACAGCAGGGATTACAACCGTGTATTCGGCCGGGATTTGCTGGAGGAGAAATACATCAATCCCTTGCTTGGCTGGGAAAATAAAAACAACCAGCTCTTCAATCAAATCTGTTTCTCCATTTTAAAGGAGCGCGGTTTGACAAAATTTCAACAGTCGCTCATGTCAAGACCCAATAGATTTATTGAACAACGTTGGGACAGTTTACCACAAACTTTTACAACCGATTATCATGGGAAGAAATTCTCCATAGCCTCTTCCAGTCAGTATTACAGCCCAGACGACAAGTCATTTGTGATGTACCTCAACAGCAAACGCATTCCAGAAATGCCCAACATTGTCTATGTTATGGAAGGACGCAATGACCATTATGGAACCTGGGGCGCAACGGGAATGGGAGACAAGATGAAGTATTTGATGCCACCCAATTACCCCTCCAATGGTGGTTGGGGCAAGACAAGGCATTTGATGCCTTTCATGCAGGCATCTCAAAACAAGAATGAATTTGTGATGTTGGTCAGTGGTGATAAGGACCACAATTGCATCAATGAGTATGTCAATTCAACAGTGATACTTCCTAATTATTTTGATCAGCTTTGGTTTGGAAATAACCGCATCATGCAAAGAGCAGTGGGTACTGAAATCCCACTTGATTCAACCAATACTTTTTTTGCAACCTTTGAAGATGTTGCCATTGCCATCAAAATAATTTACAGCAATGCTGACAATGGCGAGAAGGCAACATTGTACAACGATGGGTTCAAATACAATTCGAACCGAGAGGCATTTACCTTGGTACACAATGAAGCGTTAAGACTTACCTTGAAACATCCCAACAATGGAAAAGCAAACATCGTGATGTGGTGGAAAGCAGCAGAAGGGATTGATACGGATGCAAAGTTTAAGGCCTTCAGAAATTCAGTGTTGGATGCCCCAATTTCAGTCACAGACGCCAAGGGGGTTGTTGACATTTCGGTACTTACAACATCAGGAAAACTTGGATTGAAAGCAGACCTTAAAAAGAAATTGAGGTTGGATTATTACAACCCAACTCCATTGAACCGTAACCTGCTGTTCAGTGTGGATGGTATTGATTATGGCAAAAAAATAATGGGTAAATACCAGTAATCATTAAATGTTTTTTGATGCGAAAAGTCTTCTTGTTTTTTAGCCTTGTCATTGCTTCAGTTGTTCAGGTGATTGCTCAACCTCAGTCCAAGACACCCGCAGTTAACCTAAAGGTCAATTGGCAGGCATATCTCTCACGCCACGACATGGTATGGGATACCATGCCTGGAGATTATTTTGAGGCACCCTTTGTTGGAAACGGATTGTTGGGTACAATCGTTTTCAAGGATAATCTTCAGCCCAATACCTTTCGGTTTGAAATTGGCAGGACAGATGTATATGATCATCGTTCCAAAGACCTTCCCATTGCGCATTATGGCGGAAGAATTCCTATTGGTCAGCTCTTGTTATCCACCGCAGGTGAGATAAAGAACATCACCCTGCGAACCGATCTTTGGAATGCCGAGATCCGTGGAGACATTCAAACAACCATTGGTCAGATTTCATTCCGTTGCTTTGTTCCGACCGGTGACAATGTGATTGTTTTGAATGTGAAAACATCTATCAAAGAACAAAAAGCCATCTGTCGTTTTCGTCCGCAGCAAGCAGTGAGCTCACGGTATTTGGCACAACCCCTGAGAGACAAGGGTTTTGTTTACATGCCCAACCCTCCGTTTAGAGAGGAAACATTGGAAGGTATTCCGGTGGTTACACAACCCCTGACCATGGGTGATGATTTTGCCACTGCCTGGCATGAAAGAAAACAAACAGACAGCACAAGAACCATCATGGTTACGGTTGCTAACCGTTGGGCAAAAACCCGTCAGCCTTCCAGTGGCTCTGCTATAGATGCAGTCGCAACCATCAAAAATGCAGAAAAAAAATCAATCTCAACATTAGAGCGTGTTCATCGCGATTGGTGGCATACTTATTACCCCAAAAGTTTTGTGACCTTTCCGGATGCCCGCATGGAAAGTTTTTACTGGATCCAGCAATACAAACTGGCCAGTGCCACAAGGTCAGACAAGCCGGTCATTGACCTCATGGGGCCATGGTATAAGCCTACTGTATGGCCATGCCTGTGGATGAACCTCAATGTGCAATTGTCTTACTATACAACCGGGATTACCAACCATCTTGATCTTGAGGAACCTCTTTACCGCCTTATCGAGAAACACAGGGATCAACTCGTATTGAATGTGCCAGAAGAATTCAGGGATGATTGTGCTGCTTTGGGAAACCCAGTTGGTTACGATGAGCTTGTGAATCCGGTATTCCTGACCACGGATCGGACAACAGACCGAGAAATGAACATCATCGTCTTGCCCTGGTTGATGCAACAATTTTATGTACACAACAAACGGACGATGGATGACGAAAGGCTCCGCAATTCCATCTTTCAGCTGATGAAAAAAACCTACAGTGTTTACCTGAGGATTTTATACAAGGGAGATGATGGCTTATACCATATCCCATTGACATTTTCAGATGAATACGGGAAGGCCCAGGAAACCAGCATGAACATTGCTTTGGCCAGATGGGGATTCAAGACCCTACTTGACATTTGTTCAAGATTGAAGATCAATGATCCACTTGTCCCCGTCTGGAAAGACCGTCTGGCAAAAATGGCCGATTACCATACCAACGAAAATGGAATCATGATCGGTAGGGATGTGCCCTTTGCAAAACCCCACCGACATTACAGCCACATGTTGGGTATTTTTCCTTTTTATGAAACCAATATTGAAGACAATGTGGCTTCCGTTCCGATGCTCAAAAAAACGGTTCAACATTTTACCGATGTCGATGGAGACAATTGCATGTACAAGTTTTCAGGGGCTTCTTCCATTTGGTCTTCCCTGGGTAATGGAGACAGTGCTTTGAAGTGGGTGAACAGATCATTGGATATTTTTCCAAGGATAGGGGAGATCCCAAAAATTCCCACCTGTACGCCCAATACAATGTATTGCGAAAGAGGGAATCCGACATTTGAATCTCCGATTTCTTCTTCCCGTGCCATGCTTGACATGCTGATACAAAGCTGGGGCAATATCATTCGTGTTTTTCCTGCAACACCTTCTTCTTGGAAAGATGCCAGCTTCTATCAGCTTAGGGCAGAAGGCGCATTTTTGGTCAGCGCTAAAAGAGAAAATGGGAAAACCCGGTTCATCCATATAAAAAGTCTTGCTGGAGAACCATGCATCATTCAATCTGATTTGCCTGCTGATGTAAAAGTTATCGGTATTGCATCGAATCGTCTTCAACAGAAAAACGGCAAGATCATCCTGAATCTGAAGAAAGGAGAGGAGGCCGTTTTGTACACAGGCCTCAAGCCTTCATTCTTTTTGATTGAAGCATTGCCTATGGCAAAGGAAAACCAGAATCAATGGGGCTTAAAAAGACTTGATAAACTATAATTGCATGATGTTTATAAAAGTGGAAAATGTTTTTTGCGACATTAACTAAAACGATTTAAATTTATCCATACATCAACTGTTTTGCCATGAAAAAATTGATTCCTGCAACATTCATAGGGCTTATTTTTTTTATCAACCTATCTGCACAATCCTGGGTTGATTCTATTGCAATGCACGGCAGGGAAGTCTACATGCCTGCCGAAAAATACAAGTGGGATTGGGGCCAGGCTACATTCCTGAATTCCCTTAAGCAGTTGTACAATGCCAGTGCTGAAGACAAACGTTCAACTTATTTTGAATACATCAAAACCGCCATGGCGGTTTCAGATAAAGTGGCCAACGGCAAGCATCCCAATGCCGTTGCCTCTGCTCATGGCATTGTTTTCCTGGCCCGCATCACAGGAGACAAAAATTATCTCAACAAGGCCAATGGTATCTATGCCGATTACCTCAATATCCCCCGTGCTTCCAACGGTGGTGTTTCTCACCGCGCAGAAACCGTTGAACTCTGGGATGACACCGTTTACATGCTCAGTATGTTT
>CALPWM020000222.1 GCA_943327275.2 Chitinophaga pinensis | reverse complement strand
TCTTCATTTCCAAAACACTCGACCAGGACAACAAAGTTAAGTATGTCGGCAGAATGCTCGGACGCGGATTCCAGGATGGCATCGAACTCAACATGGACAATGCCGGCAATAACATCATCAAAAAAATAAACATCAAAGATATGATCGTTGAGTAAACTCAACATGGCCCGTTTTTAATCCAATCCCCCTATCAATTCCAACTCCAATCCTACAATTCCATTTTATGAAAAATCTTTCCCTCATTGTGCTTTTTAGTGCCATTTTTTCAGCAAGCACTGCAACTGCCGCTCCAACATTGAACAGTTATCCTACAGCAGCAGCAACAATTTACATTGATTTTGATGGTCATGATGTGAACAGCTCCATGTGGAATTATGGTACACCATTTTCCTGTTTGCCTGCTACCATGACTGATGCACAAATCACAGAAGCATTCAACAGGATTGCAGAAGATTTCAGACCTTTCAACATCAACGTTACCACCGATCTTTCTAAATTTCTTGCGGCCCCACTCTCCCAGAGAATCCGCGTGGTTGTAACTCCTACCAGCGCATGGTATGCAGGTGTTGCCGGCATCGCATATGTAACCTCTTTTTCATGGGGTGATGATACGCCAGCATTTGTATTCAGTGACCGCCTGGGAAACAATGCAAAAAGAGTGGCAGAAGCCGTTTCCCATGAAACCGGACATACACTGGGCTTATACCACCAATCTGCCTATACTTCCACATGCACATTGACAAGCTCTTATCATACTGGGATTGGAACTGGTGAAACCTCCTGGGGACCGATCATGGGCAATGTTGCTTCCAGAAATGCCACACAGTGGAATTTCGGACCTACGCCCAATGGCTGCACTTTCCTCCAAGACAACCTTAGCATCATTACGACTACCAACGGATTTGGATACAGACCCGATGATTATGCTGACCTTTACACAAGCGCTAGTCCCGTGATCATCAGCAACAATCTATTCAACAGGGCTGGGGTCATCTCTACCGCTGCAGACAAGGATTATTTCCGCTTTGACCTAAGCCAAAGAGGGAGGCTTAAATTAAATGTTACACCCTTCAATGTCGGTACAGGAAACAGCGGAGCCAACCTTGATGTCAAAATCACCCTCCAGGATGCAAAAGGAACAGAAATAAAGACATTTGATATTGCTGATTCCATGCACGCAAGAATTGATACAACGTTGAGTGCTGGCACCTATTATGTAATCATTGATGGAACAGGTAACGTGAATGCTGGTAATGATTATGGAAGCCTTGGGGCTTACACCATTGACGGAACGTATTCCGGAACATCAACCAGTACAACCACCACTATTACAAGTTCTTCCAACAATGCGATTGTTACTGGCATTAAAGTTAAAAATGGCAATAAATTGAATTGGAAATCAACCAATCTGAAAGGAACAGCTGCCATCAGTGTGATGGTTGCAACTGAAGATGGTGACTTCAAAGAAATTGCCAGGCCAGCACTGACAACAAACAGCTATATACACCAAGTGGTTGCACCAGCGGAATACACCTATATGCTGAAATTCATTGAAAAAGACGGCTCTGTTCAATTCAGCAACAGTGTTACCATTGAAAATAAAAATGATGGCGCTGGGATCTTTAAAGTAATCAAACAAGCACAACAACCCATCATCGTGAACGCAGCAGAGGCCTATGAATACCAGGTTGTAAATAATTTCGGGCATGTAGTTCTGGCGGGAAAATCCGCTGCAGGAACCAATACAATCGATGTCAGGAACCAGCCTGCAGGTATGTATAACCTGAGACTGCTCAACGAAACAGAAAACAGAACTGAAAAGTTCATGAACAGATAATTAACGGCTTATCATAAATGGTAATATTGGTTGGAATGAACCCTCCCTTGTCTAAGGGAGGGTTCCCTATTTTGATCATCTCAGCAACAACCATATCTGCTTATCTTTGCAGCATGACAGCATCAACTACAAGGGTAAGATTTGCTCCCAGTCCAACAGGGGGGCTCCACCTCGGGGGAGTCAGAACTGCATTGTTCAATTATTTGTTTGCCAAAAAAAACAATGGAACGTTCATACTCAGGATTGAGGACACTGACCAGGGACGCTTTGTACCAGGTGCCGAACAATATATCCTTGACTGCCTTGAATGGTGTGGCATTTCTCCTGACGAAGGCCCACACAAAGAAGGCGCCTATGGCCCGTACCGCCAATCCGAAAGGAAAAGCAGCTACAAAAAATACGCAGAGCAGTTGATCAATCAAGGACATGCTTATTACGCATTTGACACTCCTGAGGAATTGGAAAAAATGCGTGAAGCTTTCCGCACAGAAAGCAATCCTTCTCCACAATACGACAGCAAGGTTCGTCTTGGAATGAACAATTCCCTCTCACTGTCAAAAGAAAAAGTAAACGAATTACTGGAACAGGGAACACCACATGTCGTGCGCATCAACATGCCGGCCTCCACTGAGATCACCCTGCATGACATGATCAGGGGTGAAATTGTATTCAACACCGATCAGGTCGATGACAAGGTCCTGCTCAAGGCAGATGGAATGCCCACCTACCACCTAGCCGTTGTGGTAGATGACCATGAAATGAAGATCACCCAGGCATTCCGGGGTGAGGAATGGCTTCCCTCAGCACCAGTTCATGTGCTGCTTTGGGATTACCTGGGTTGGAAAAACCAAATGCCCGAATGGGCCCATCTCCCACTGATCCTGAAGCCCGATGGTCAGGGGAAGTTGAGCAAGAGGGATGGCGACCGGCTTGGATTTCCCGTTTTTGCCATGGACTGGCAAGACCCCAAATCAAATGAACTCACCAAAGGATTCAAGGAAATGGGTTTTCTGCCAGAAGCATTCGTTAACATGCTGGCCATGCTGGGTTGGAATGATGGAACTGGTGAGGAAATCTTCAGCCTTGAGCAACTCATCGAACGATTTTCGATTGACCGAATTCACAAAGGAGGAGCAAAATTTGATTTTGAGAAAGCCAAGTGGTTCAACCAGGAATGGATCAAAAGAAGCGAAACCACCAGGCTCCTTCCCCTGGTTCAGGAAATACTTGTCAAAAACAATATTCATGCAAGTGAAGAAGCCCTGACGGACATCATTCCCATGGTGAAAGAAAGATGCCAACTGCTCAATGATTTTGTACAACAGGTTGCCTATTTCTTCCATGACCCGGTGGAGATTGATCTGGCATCTGTTCAGCCCAAATGGGATGAAAAAAAGCATGCGTTTTTTGAAGGGTGGAAAACAACACTTAACCATCTCGAGGCATGGGATGCAGCTGCCATTGAAAATACATTCAAGGAAGCCGCTGGCATTGCTCAAATCAAGCCAGGTGAACTGCAACTTCCCCTTCGCATCATGCTGGTGGGTGCTAAATTCGGTCCTACTGTTTTTGACATCGCCTTCAGGATAGGAAAAGAAGCCACCACCAGAAGAATTGGACATTGCCTGACGCTATTGGCACAATAACAACATCATGGAAAATCAACAAACAAAAAGACCGCTAAGGGTACTGATTGCAAAAGTTGGACTGGACGGTCATGACAGGGGCGCAAAGGTGATTGCCACTTCACTCAGGGACGCCGGCATGGAGGTCATCTACACCGGCCTAAGGCAAACCCCTGAAATGGTTGTTGAGGCGGCCTTGCAGGAAGATGTTGATGCGATTGGTGTGAGCATCCTCTCCGGTGCGCACATGACTGTATTTCCCAGGATCATTGGGTTGATGAAAGCCAACAAAATGGATGATGTATTGCTGACCGGCGGCGGTATCATTCCAGAAGCAGACAGGATGGCGCTTGAAGCCATGGGAGTAGGTCAGCTTTTCCCTCCTGGCACCTCTTCAACAGAAATTGCTGACTATATCAAAGAATGGACCAGTAAAAACAGGTCTTTTTAATGCCGGTACATTCATTAATTTTGCATCTCTAAATCATATACATGGAATTCAGGATTGAAAAGGATACAATGGGTGAAGTAAGTGTACCCATCAATGCGTACTATGGCGCCCAAACCCAGCGCAGCATTGATAATTTCAGGATTGCTCAAGACATCAACAAGATGCCGAAAGAAATCATTTATGCTTTTGCTTACCTGAAAAAAGCGGCTGCCATCACCAATTGTGAAGCCGGTGTATTGTCAGCAGAAAAATCAAAACTGATTGGTGAAGTTTGCGATGAAATCCTGGAAGGAAAACTCAACGATTATTTTCCATTGGTTGTATGGC
>CALPWM020000221.1 GCA_943327275.2 Chitinophaga pinensis | reverse complement strand
GGCAAATTCGTTCACCGCTGCCTTCTTGTTTTGCATAACAGGCTTAAGGCTTTTACCATGCAAATGCTTTGGAACGGGCACTGAAGCGAGGTCACAAAGGGTTGGAAAAATATCAATATGTTCAGACAAGGAACTGGAAGGACCAGGTTTCATGCCGGGTGCTGCAATGATCAATGGCGCACGGGTGGCCTGTTCCAGGTTGGTATGCTTTTCCCATAGATCATGATCGCCAAGGTGCCAACCATGATCACCCCATAAAACAATGATGGTATTGTTGAGGGTTCCTAAAGAATCCAGTGTGTTCAAAAGTATACCTACTTGTGCGTCCATATAAGATACGGCGGCATAATACCCATGGATCAATTCAAGTTGCTTTTCGGTCTTTAACCTCAGATGAAAGCCTGGTTCGTTGAACATCGCGAGGGCTGGGATATCGGTATAGTTTCTGAGTTCACCTGACTTGTGATAGGCAATTTCTGGTGCATTACTGGCATGTTCCTGAAAGCTGGCCAAGGGCATGTCTGCACGGTTGTAGAGATCCCAGTATTTTTTAGGCGCAACAAATGGAAGATGGGGTTTGTGGTAGCCCACTGCGAGAAAAAATGGCTTCTGGTCCCTGTGCATCCTAACCATTTGGTCCTTGGCTTTCAATGTGATCACACCATCTTCGTAGGCATTGTCTGGTACGTCATAATTTTCAGTGGAAGGCCCTTTGATGGATGTCGGCATTTCGTCATCATCTTCCCTTTGTACCCTTTCCTTTTTCACGACAAACATTGCCTTGTTTTCAGGCTTTTGGTACTGTCTATTGGCTGGGTCACCCAGACCATTGGCATAATCACTGGCTTTCGGCTCCATGTAGGGCATGTTCCATGAAACAGGATCAATCTTTTTTATAGCACTGCTGGGGTGAAAAATCTTGCCTGTTCCTACTGTGTTATAGCCCTGTGAAATCAGATATTGCGGCAAGGTCACGATATCTGGATTGATATCACGCATCTGCGTTTTCAGGTCCCATACTTTTGTATAATCAGGCCTCATTCCCGTCATCAGGCTGGCACGGGTGGGTCCACATACCGACTGTTGACAATAGTTATTGTTAAACATTGTACCCATCCTGGCAAGGCGGTCAATGTTGGGCGTTTTGATGAGTTTGTTTCCATAGCAGCCCATGATGGGCTTCAGGTCATCAACAGCAATGAAAAGAATGTTGGGCTTCCTGGATTGCTGTGCTACCAGGTCGATTGCTAAAAATACAAGGATGGCTGAAATGATCAATGCCGGCTTTCGCATCATGTTGTTGTTTTTTCAAATTTTAATTTAATCAATATCCTGGATTCTGCAGGATTTTTAACTTGGTATTGTTGTCAATTTCGCGTTGAGGAATAGGCAGCAACAAACGATCTTTTGTAACATAGGCCTGGATCTGGGCCACCGTTGGTCTTGGGCTGGGATATTTACCATAATGTGCAGTATAGATTGCACTGTAGTGATTTTTAAGCGTTTGTTCTGCTGTGATGGTTGTCATGGTTGTATTGTACCTGAGCAAGTCATACCAGCGGACATTTTCAAATGCGAATTCCAATTTGCGTTCATTGGCCAGTTCCCGCTCAAACGAGGCAACGGTATTGACAGCAGCAGGCAGAAGGTCTGTGAGCCCTGCCCTTTTACGGGTTTGGTTGATCAAAGAAAGGCTTGCCGCTGAATTTCCCTGTGCTTCGGCAAGCATCAACAAAACATCGGCATAGCGCATCACTATCCAGTCATTCTCTGCATCATTTACGATGGATACTGGCGAAATCATTTTTTTGGGATACAGTACTTTGGTGCTGCCATATTCACCAATGCTGATGGCTTTCCGTAAATCAGTTGCCGCATATAAAAGGTTCAGGTCAGCACTGGGCGTATTGAATCCACCTCCATCACCGATGATGACTGCAGTTCCACTCAGTTCAGGTGCAAAAACGTTGGGAAAAGAAGATCCCAGGCCAATGCCACCAGCCTTGTACCTTATGGCGAAAAGGATTTCCCTGTTCATCTCATTTGAAATGGAAAATACATCAGCATAGTTAGCCACCAGGCCATATCCGCTGTTGGCAATAACATCATTCAACAAAGGAATGGCTTCCGCTTTTCTGTTCAGGGTAAGGTACACTTTTGCCAACATGGCTTTTGCCGTCCAGCTGTTTACACGACCCAACGAAGTAGAAGGAATTGAAGCATATTTCATTGACGCACCATTGGCAATGGCATAACCCAAATCTGCGATGATGAGTTTATAAATTTCTGCTGCAGATTCCCTGTTCATTGCAGTAGCATCAAATGGAGACAATGGTTCGTGAACAAGAAAGACTCCCCCAAATTGCCTGACCAGGTTAAAATAATGATAAGCCCTGATGAATGCAGCTTCAGCAGAAAGAACCTTTTTATCAGCCAATGAAATCGAAACATCGGAAGTGTCGGCTGTCATTGACCCTGCAGTGGGCGAATAATTAACGTTCAGGTTATGCAGGATCAGGTTGACATTGCGAATATTAGCATAGGTATTGATCCAAAAATTATAGATGCCTTGATGAGAAGTGTTCGGAATAAAAAGATCCAGATCACTCAGGTCGCGGTTGGGTACTGATTTACTGGCAGGATTACCCATGATGGCATTGTCACTCCTGAGTTCAGACATCTTCCATTCCTCGAGCAATGGCTTTTGCATGCCATTGTAGCAGCCAATAAGGGCTGTTTGGATGTCTGTGGTATTCTTATAAAAAGTTGCAGTGGTTACATTGCTGAGTGGATACAGCTCAATGTTTTTTTTGCAGGAAGCAAGGAAAAACATGCAAACCAGTAGGACAGATATAAATGATTTCATATTGCTGTTTTTATTCGTTGGATATTAGAAATTGATGTCAATACCTATCAATACAGTTTTAGGGATTGGGAAGGATCCACGCTGGTATCCATCAATCAAAACGGATGAATATGCCCCGTTAGAGAACCTTCCTTCAGGATTGAGTCCTCGGTATCCCTTTGCTGTTTTGAAATAAAGATTTTGTGCAGAAAAATAAAACCGCATGCTGTTGACCTTTACTTTTTTCATGAAAGCAGCAGGAATGGTATACCCTATGTTTACGTCGCGGAGAGAAAAATACGATGCATCTTCAATCACGTAATCTGTAAGCATCCAGTTGTATCCAACAGTTGAGAAAGGAGTCTTGCCATCACCAGGAAATTTAGCACTGATCCAACGGTTTTGGTTGTATGTCTTGATTGTTCTTCTTGACTCATTGTAATTGGGATCACCATTGATCAGCTTACCCCCCTGAACACCTTGCAGGGTAAAACTAACATCAAAATCCTTGAAGCCAAAATTATTGGTCAAACCCCAAGTGAAATCAGGATATGGATTGCCAAGGTCTGTTCTGTCATCATTATTAAGTTTGTTGTCTCCATTGATATCCACAAGTTTCAATCCTCCTGGAACAAAAACATTGCTCATCGTACTGGTCAACCCGCTGGCCAATGCTTTGTTGATCTGGTCTTGTGAAAGCCAAACGCCGTCTGTCTTGAATCCATAAAACTGGACCAATGGGTTACCCACTTGGTTCCGGTAAACTTCTGTTCTTTCTCCCTGGTTCAACAAATAGGCTTCGGTTCCCAACTCAATGATACTGTTCCTGTTTTGAGAAAAATTTCCAGATGTTGACCACCTGAAATTTTTGGTTTGAATATTTTTTGTTGTCAATTCCAACTCAATACCCGTATTTCTTAAGCTTCCTATATTGTTCCAGAATTGTGGAACACCAATAAATGCCATGGCTGATTGTTGGAGCAAGAGCTTGTCTGTTTTTGATTGATAAGCATCCAATGTAATGCCAATCCTGCCATTGAACAAAGATGCGTCCAATCCGAAATTGCTTTGATAAGTGCTCTCCCAGGTGATATTGGGATTGGATATGATGGTGGAAGAGTTGACCAAACCGGGGAATGAGGTTCCTGTACCAGAACCCAGGGAATAATTGGCGCCATACATCAGATCCAGGAATGCAAAATCTGAAATACGGTTGTTACCGGAAATACCATAACTCCCCCTGAACTTGAGGGTTGAAAGCCAATCAATGTTGGAGAGGAATTTTTCTTTGGTAGCTATCCATCCCAATGAAATAGATGGGAATGTTCCCCATTTGTTCCCTGGTCCAAAATAGGAGCTACCATCAGCCCTGAAACTTGCGGAAAACAAATACCGATCAT
>CALPWM020000220.1 GCA_943327275.2 Chitinophaga pinensis | reverse complement strand
CTTTTGTAGGAAAGCCTGTCAATTGACAGAATCCAATCAGGAGGCAGACAAAGGTTCCAACATAAAGGGTCAGCTCTGCAGCCCTTGGCGTGGCACGCTTCCAGAGGATTCCAACGATGAATACGGTAGATGCAGGTGGCGCAAGATATGTAAGCAATGATTGACCAAGATCAAACAAGCCTTTGTCTGAATTGGATAACAAAATAGCCATGAGCACAGATACAGTTGCGGCCAATACAATTATTTTTTTTCCAATGCTGTTGATCTCTGCAGCCGTTGCCGTTGGATTGATTTTCTTGACATAAACATCCATGGCAAAAACAGTGCTGAATGAACTCAAACCAGTTGCCACATCATTGATGACGGAAACCAGGAGGGTACCCAAGGCCAGCCCAATGATACCAGTAGGCAACAAACCATAGACCATGGTAATGTAGGCATGGTCAGGATTGGCCAGTGGTGCAAAAAAACCCTGCTTGACAAGTACCAGGCACATGATTCCAGGAACAATGAAAAGGGCTGGCATGACAATTTTCAATGCTGCAATCAACAAGGCTCCCTTTTGACCATGATCTACGTTTTTGGCCGCAAGTGTACGCTGTACAATGGTTTGGTCTGTACACCAAAACCAGATGCCGATGACCGGATAACCCAGTATCAACGCATGCCAGGGGTATACTGAATCCGTGGATGGTTTTAGTATAATCCAATAATCTTTGGGCACGGAAGCAACAAGTTTTTCAACACCTCCTACTTTGTTCAATCCCAAGAAAAAGATAAGCATTGAGATGGCAATCAATACAATGGACTGGACCATTCCGGTATGCACAATGGAACTCAATCCTCCATTGACGGAGTAGGACATCGCAATAACTACTATCAGAATGGCAGAAACATAAATGGGAATGCCCAGCAACTGGTTGATGACAATGCCGCCGATGCAAAGCATGAAACTAGACCAAACCACCAGGGAAGACACCATCGAGAAGTAGGTGAAAAATGCATGGGATTTCTTGCCGAATCTTTTCATCAAATACTCCGGCATGGTTGAAATATTGTTGGCCAGATACCTGGGGATGAAAAGCAATGAGAGCAGCATCAAGAATATCCATGCCAACCAATCAAAGTTGGCAAGCACCATTCCGCTGGTATAGGCAGCCCCAAAACTGGCCACCAACATGGAAGGACTCACATTGGTACTGAAAATGGAAAGACCCACTTTGTACCAGGGCAATGATCTGCCTGACAAAAACAGATCTTCTGCATTGGGTGTACCAATAGCCGTCTTTTTCTTACTGATGAATATGCCAACCAGGATCAAAAAGATGATGTACAATACAATCACAATTGAATCGGTTGCTCCAATTTGTATCCTACCCATTATTATGGTATTTTAAATGAACGTTCAACCTAATGATGCCTTTTTCATGGTTATTTATATTTTACAAATAACCATGAAAAAAAACGTCATCGGCTCATTTAATTAGCCATAGAGTATACTTTTTTGTCATTTTCACCCTTACTCCGGTAACAACACATGATCAACAGCAAGTTGCTTGCAAAGTGCATTGAAACCTGCCACATCCTGTTTCATGAGTTGATCCATGTCTTGCTTGAGCGACAACCATTCTGCATGCAATTCCGCATAGCGGGCTTTTTGCCCTGCAGTAACATAAGGCACATTTGAATTGACCTCTCCGTGAACAAAAATAATATTGGCACTGAGCTTGTTCACGAAGTTGATCACATCATCATAAGACTGGCTCTTGGGCTGAATGAGCTTGTCTTCCAGCGCTTTCAGCTTTTCGTTGATTTCCTTGCCCAATTTAACTACCCCAGCTTTTGACGGATCGTTTTCAATCAATGCGCTGAGTTGGTTGATCTGTTTTGAGAGGTTGCGCATGCGCGTAACCGCAACATGAATATCCGTAACATCCTGTTCAAGTTTTTTGAGCATCTCATCTTGTTCGACAAAATCAGCCTGCCCCATGTTTACCCTTGGGTCTTGCTGAATCACCATTGGAGTGGAAAACTCCTGTCCATCAACCTTCAATACCACAACATAGATGCCGGGTACCGCCCTGCCACCACCATAGCTTCCTTCGATGTAAACATCATCAATCGTGGGCATTTCCTGCCTTCTGAGGTTCCATACAAAACGATTCAGTCCTTTCTTAACCGTCAGCAAGGGCTCTTCCTTGTAGCTGTTGTTTGAAGTGGCTTTGGCGAAGGCCTTGTTGCTGAATGTCCTTATTACCTTTCCCTGCTGGTCTTTGATTTCAATAGACAGGTCCTTGATTGAATCTGCGTTATTGGAAAGTTGATAGTAAATAACTGCACCAGTGCTTGGATTCGCCCCAGTAGTGATGGGATATGATTGTTTCATTTCCTCATTGCCATCAAACATACTGTATCCGGAAACCCTAAAAGTTTCAGCCAGAGGCAATAACCTAACCTTGTCATTGGCAGATGGATCAAAGCTCCTGATGGGCTGCAAATCGTCAAGGATCCAAAAAGCACGTCCTTGTGTAGATGCAATAAGATTTCCTTTGTGCACTTTAAGATCCGTAATAGGTGTGACGGGCAAATTGCGCTGGAAGTTTTTCCAATTGGCGCCATCGTCATATGAAATGTAGAGCCCTGTTTCTGTCCCTGCAAACAATAAACCCTTCCTGCGCTCATCTTCCCTTACCACACGCACAAATGCACCATATGGAATACCATTCACAATCTTGGTCCAGGTTTTTCCATAATCATTGGACTTGTAAGCGAAGGGGGTAAAATCATTGGTCTTGTATTTTGTTGCGGCGATATAGACCGTTGCAGGATCGTGTGGAGAAACTTCGATGGCATTGATCAGTGCCTCTCCCAAATCTTTGGGGGTGATATTGTTCCAGGTCTTTCCACCATCCCTGGTGATGTGAACAAGGCCATCATCACTCCCAGTATAAATGACGCCTTTTTCTTTGTCTGATTCCATCACATAGGCGATGGTGCAATAGTTTTCACCACCAGCACCCTCGTTGGTATAAGGATAACCGCTGATGCCCATTTTTGTGGTATCGTGCGTGGTCAGGTCTGGAGAGATAGGCTCCCAGGATTTGCCCATATCGGTGGTCTTGAACAACCTGTTACCAGCATGGTAGTAGACATTTTTTTCATGCTTTGAATAGAGGATCGGAGCATTCCAGTTGAACCTGTACTTCATGTCCTTGGGCTGCATGGCCTGGTATTGGACCGGATGAACCATCACACCAACACCCTCGCTGGTATTGGCATCCAAGAGCTCGATGGTTCCCTGATAACTTCCCCCCATCACATAGTGTGGGTTGTTGGGATCAAATCCAAGAAAGGCAGATTCACCACCCGCAGAATAATTCCACTGGCGTTCGGTAATGCTGCCGCCACTGGTATTGCGGCTAGCGATACGAACAGAAGTATTGTCCTGCTGACCTGCATAAATATTATATGGAAAAAGATTGTCAACATTGATTCTGTAAAACTGTGCAGTGGGCTGGTTGTTTTGTGCAGACCAGATCTTACCGCCATTGAAAGTAATGGCAGCACCGCCGTCATTGGCAATGACCATGTTCTGGTTGTTTTCAGGATTGATCCAAAGCTGGTGATAATCACCATGGGTTCCACCAAGGTTCTTCCAGGTTTTACCACCGTCTTCAGATTTCAATCCTGCTGCACCCATCACATAAACCGTATTTTCATTCACAGGGTCTGCAAACACCTCAATATAGTACCATGCACGGGAGATCAGTCGATGGTCTTTGCTGATTCTCGTCCAGTTGGCTCCTGCATCATTGGATACGAATAATCCACCCTGCTCCTTCTGCGTGTCACTTTCAACCAAGGCATATACTTTATTGGGATTGGACAATGAAACGGAAACGCTCATTTTACCCAATTCCTTGGGCAAGCCATTTTGGATTTTCTCCCATGTTTCTCCACCATCTGTGCTCTTGTACAAGCCAGATCCTTTACCACCACTTTGCACGGCCCATGGCAGACGGCGGTGATCCCACATGGCAGCATATAAAATCCGGGGGTTGCTCATGTCCATGTTCAAATCAGCACATCCTGTGTTCTCATCTACATAGAGCAGATGCTTCCATGTCTTTCCACCATCTTCAGTTTTATAAATACCTCTTTCTTTTGAAGGGCCATGCAAAGCACCCTGTGCTGCAACATAGGCCACATCAGGGTTTGATGGATGAATACGGATATTGGCAATATGACGGGTCAATTCAAGGCCCAGGTGTTTCCATGTTTTACCAGCATCAGTTGAACGGTAAACACCATCACCAT
>CALPWM020000219.1 GCA_943327275.2 Chitinophaga pinensis | reverse complement strand
TTCATGACCTTGCTACCAAATATCCAAAGAAGGCGAGTGCTTTAGAAGCAAAGCTGATCGGATACATGGAAAAAGTTCGGGCAGAGCCTTTGTATCCTCCAAAGACCAAACCGAAAAAATCGGATGATGATGATTCACAGGACTAAATATTTTTACGCCACACCCAAACAAATTGTATATACCATGAAGTATTTCTTGATTTCTTTTATTTTTATTTTTGTTGGAATTGCAGCAGGAGGACAACAGATTTCTTCGTCAAAAACTCCAAAGAATGATTTTCTAACGCCAAGGTTAATTTGGCTGGACGAGCTTCCTGTCAAATCATTCTCTGAAGGAATACCAGGTATTCTTACCAAAACCAATCAGGGAGGTGATTCCATGCGGATGGCTGGCATAACTTACACGCATGGGATTGGTGTAGCCTCAACCAGCATCATTTCGTTTTTATTGGAAGGTAAGGCTACTGAGTTCTCAGCTACTGTGGGTGTGGATGATTTAGGCAACAAAATGCTTCCCCATTTTTTCTATGTGTTGGGTGATGGAAAAATTTTGTTTGAATCAGGTGCAATGAAACTTGGCAACCAACCCAAAAGTTTTACCGTTGATTTGAAAGGAGTACAAAGGTTGGGGATGCTGGTAATGGTGAAGGATGAAGGTTTCACAAAAGTCTATTCAAATTGGGGGGATGCAAAGATGACCATGATTGGTGATGCTTTACCCAAGAGTATACCTAATGTTGCGGAAAAGTATATCCTCACACCTGCACCCTCAAAAAAGCCTAAAATCAATACAGCACCCGTTTTTGGTGTAACTCCCGGAAATCCATTTTTATTCACCATTGTTGCAACAGGTGAAAAACCAATGCAGTTTGCTGCAGATCGCTTGCCCAAAGGATTGATACTGGATGTAAAAACAGGAATCATCACAGGAAAATTGATGGAGAAAGGAAATCATGAGGTTGTATTGAAAGCAGTAAATCAATTTGGAACATCCCAAAAAACATTGGTCATCAAAGTGGGTGATACTATTTCACTGACCCCCCCAATGGGCTGGAATGGTTGGAATTCTTGGGCAAGATTGATTGATGGAGAAAAAGTACTTGCCTCCGCCAACGCCATGGTGAACATGGGTTTAAAAGACCATGGCTGGAATTATGTAAACATTGATGATGCCTGGCAGGGCAATAGGGGAGGGAAATACAATGCATTACAGGCGAATGAAAAGTTTCCTGATTTTAAAAAACTGATAGATAAAATCCACGGCATGGGATTGAAGTTGGGGGTTTATTCAACACCTTGGATCACCAGTTATGCAGGATATGTTGGCGGTTCATCTATTTTAGAAAATGGTGCCTTTCCTGATTCTGTAAAAAACAACAAACGTGCCTTTCGGTATATAGGAAAATACCGCTTTGAAAAAGAAGATGCCTTGCAAATGGCCGACTGGGGTGTAGATTTTCTGAAGTATGACTGGCGGCTTGAGGTACCTTCTGCAGAAAGGATGTCCATCGCTTTGAAAAAATCAGGACGCGACATCATCTACAGTTTGTCCAATTCTGCTCCATTCAGCGATGTGAAAGATTGGGCTAGGATTTCCAACATGTACAGGACTGGGCCAGACATTCGCGATAGCTGGCATGGATTGTACCATTGCACATTTACATTGGACAAATGGGGGCCTTATGGCGGGCCTGGGCATTGGAATGATCCAGACATGATGATATTGGGAAATGTAACCACCGGATCAGAAATGCATCCAACCAGGCTTACACCAGATGAGCAATACACACACATTAGCCTGTTTGCTTTGTTGTCTGCACCCTTGCTGATTGGCTGTCCCATTGAACAACTTGATGCCTTTACATTGAACTTATTGACCAATGATGAAGTGATTGAAATTGACCAGGACCCCTTGGGAAAATCTGCCAGACTGATTGCTGATGAAGGTGGTGTTCAGACCTGGTTGAAACCAATGCAAGACGGATCCTATGCTGTTGGTTTTTTCAACACAGATGATTATGGAAAAACTCCTCAATCTTTTTTTCGCTGGGGAACGGAAAAGCCCAAGAATTTCAATATAACATTTGCAAAGCTCGGATTGAAGGGGAAGTGGCGAGTTCAGGATGTTTGGCGTCAGAAAAATCTGGGTGTAATGGAATCATCATTCACCTCCATCATTCCACACCATGGCGTGATGATGTACAGGCTTTATCCAATCAAATAAATACCATCGCATGAATAAAAGAATGTTGTTTAGTACGTTGATGATTTTATTTTCTGTGCATTCATTTTCACAGCAAAATATCCCGCAACTATTGATTGCTAAAAACGGTAACACCATTTCAACCGCCAAACAATGGGAGAAAATCAGGAGGCCTGAAATCCTTTCCATGGTTGAAACTGAAATGTATGGAGTGGTTCCAGGTGAGTTGAAAATATCCGAAATTACCCTACTAGATCAGGATGATCAGGCAATCCAGGGAAAGGCCATTCGCAAACAGGTAAAGCTGACATTTCGTGGAAACCAAAAAGAGTTAAGTGTTGAATTGTTGCTCTACCTGCCAAAAGGAAAAAAATCATATCCTACATTTTTAGGGTACAACTTCGGTGGCAACCATACCATTTTGAATGATACTGCCATCCATATCGCCAAAGAATGGAATGGTGCGGCAAAACCCCGGGGAGTTGAGACTGCCAATTGGGAAGTGGAAAGACTGATCAATGCAGGATGCGGTGTAGCTACCATGTATTATTGGGACATTGCGCCAGACAGAGAAGATTTTTCTATCGGCATCTATCCATTGTTGTACAAGGACGGTCAAACAAAGCCTGCTAACAACGAGTGGGGATCGCTGGCAGCATGGGCCTGGGGATTGTCCCGCGCATTGGATTATATGAAAGCCGACAAACACGTTGATGGGTCCAAGGTCATTGTGGTAGGCCACTCCCGTTTGGGTAAGGCCTCTCTTTGGGCAGGTGCCAGAGACCAGCGTTTTGCGGCTGTTATTTCAAACAATTCAGGATGCGGTGGCGCCTCCATATACCGTGAAAAAGCAGGCGAAACCTTGTTGAAAATGAACAACCGGTTTCCCAGATGGACAGCAGTGAATTTCAAAAAATATACCGAAAGCGAATCTTTGCTCCCATTTGACCAGCACATGGTATTGGCCATGGTAGCTCCCAGACCACTCTATGTAGCCAGTGCCTCCGAAGATGCCTGGGCTGATCCTAAAAATGAATTCAAATCAGCATTTTTCGCAACGCAGGTATACCATTTGTATGGATTGAAAGGAATCGAGTCTGATGTTTTTCCTGCGTTGAATACTCCGGTTGGTTCAACTGTTGCATACCATATCAGAAATGGCAAGCATGATATTTTGGCATATGATTGGGATCAATACATTGCCTTTGCAAAGAAGTTTGTGAAATAAATCATTAAATATTGTACATGAAACTGAAGTTTTTTTCCGTCTTTTTTTTAACTGTGTTGCAGTTCGCTGCATTCACACAGGTGAAAAATACATACATTATCCCCGCCGTTTCAAATCCAAAGATTCGGATGGAAAACCTGCAACAACAGTGGAAAGCCTTGCATCAAAGTCCGCCAAGGCTTGGCGTTCGTGATTGTTTTCTTTTCTTGTTGGATGCATTGGATACAAAGTTTTTAAAACCGGAAGAGATTTTGTGGACCATTGATCTGGTGAAAACAAGGGTGATTACAGACAGCACAAAACCATCCTTCGGCAACATGTATTGGGGTTGGACAGAAACAGGCGGAGATGTAGGAGACGGAAACAATGTGGAGTTTTGTGTGCAGTATGGAATACTCATTAAATTACTCTTCAATGATCGTCTTTCTCCTGAAGCCAGGGCTTCTTTGGATGATCTTTTTGCCCAAACATTGGTTGGTATTCGCCGACAGCCCGTGAGGATTTCTTACACGAATATTTATTTGATGCGTTGTTGGAATTTCATTGCCCTTGGCCAAGTATACAACAATGCTGCTGTTGTTGAAGAAGGGAGAAAAGCTTTTGACATTTGGTTGAAACATGTTGCCAATTATGGGAACAGGGAATATGATAGTCCAACCTATTCTGGTGTTGATATCGAATCCCTTTTGTTGCTGGTTCAATTTGCCAAAGATGCCGATATCCATCAAAAATCATCTGATGCGCTTGAATTCTTTCTCACAGATATTGCGACACATTACAACCCATTGGGTGGATACCTGGCAGGAGCGCACAGCAGAGATTATAACCGGGTATTTGGTCGCGATTTGTTGGAGGAGAAATACATCAATCCATTGCTTGGTAGGGAAAACAAAAACAAT
>CALPWM020000218.1 GCA_943327275.2 Chitinophaga pinensis | reverse complement strand
CCTTTGCCTCTTCTACGCTTCCCAACAATCCTCCACTTCCGGGAACAACAGGAACACCTGCCTTGATCATTGTTTCTTTCGCGGTTATCTTATCTCCCATTGACCTGATCTGGTCTGGCGTTGGTCCGATGAATTTCACCCCATGCTCACCGCAGATTTCAGCAAACTTGGCATTTTCAGCCAAAAAGCCATAACCTGGATGCACTGCATCTGCATTGGTGATTTCCATGGCAGCCATGAGGTGTGGAATGTTCAGATAAGAATCTGTGCTGGAGGGCCTGCCAATGCAAACTGCCTCATCAGCAAACTTCACATGAAGGCTATCCTTGTCTGCAGTAGAATAAACAGCAACAGTCTTGATGCCCATTTCCCTGCAGGTTCTTATCACCCGAAGGGCAATTTCGCCCCTGTTTGCAATCAATATCTTATTGAAACTCTTTTTGGAATCTTTGGTCATGCCAACAATTTAAATGAATGAAATCAAGTCCAAATGTGATGGACTATGCAGGCTCTACAAGAAACAAGGGTTGATCAAATTCAACCGGCGTTGAATCTTCCACCAAAACCTTGACGATTTTACCACTGATCTCACTTTCAATTTCATTGAAAAGCTTCATGGCTTCAATGATACAGACCACTTTACCTGACCTTACTTCATCTCCCTCATCCACCAAGTTGGGCTTATCTGGGGAAGGCCTGCGGTAGAAAGTACCAATCATTGGGCTCTTGATGGTGATCAGGTTGCTTGCAACTGAAGCAGGGGCTGCAGTTGCAGGTGCAGCTGAGGCAGCAACTGGAGCAGGAGCTGCAGCAGGCAATGCCTGTACCTGTTGGATAGGGGCTGCAGTTACGTACTTATCTTCCTTTTGCTTGATTGTAATTTTGATGTCCTTTTCTTCAATGGTCAGTTCACTGATGTTGGACTTGTTAACCATCTTGACAAGATCCTGAATCTGTTTGAGGTCCATGTTGTTATTTTTTTTGGTTAATCCGGGGCGTAAAGGTGGGGTAAAATTGCTTTTCGACCAAATTAAATTTTGGCCTTTTTTTCAATAAAAAACCCCGATTTGATTAAAAATCGGGGTAAAAATTGGCCAAAATGACCAAAATATCGCAAAAACTAATCTTTTACTCTTTCGATGTATTCTCCTGTCTTGGTATTGATTCTGATCACATCTCCTTCATTCACAAAAAGGGGTACCATTACGGTAGCACCTGTTGCAACAGTAGCTGGCTTCAGTGTCCGGGTAGCTGTGTCACCCCTGAGACCGGGCTCAGAATAGGTTACCTTGGAAACAACCTTGTCTGGCAGTTCAACACTCATTGGCATGTCCGTCTCAGTATTGATCAAGACTGAAACTTCCTGGTCTTCGGTCAGGAATTGAGGTGCATCAACCAAGGTTTCTGCTACTGCAATCTGTTCGAAGGTTTCATTGTCCATGAAATTGTATCCGGTATCGTCCTTATAAAGGTACTGGTAGCTCTTCCTTTCAACCCTTACTGGGTAGATGGTATCACCGCTGTTCCAGGTTTTCTCAATGGAGCGGCTGTTGTCTACCCCTTTGAGCTTTGCCCAAACCTTGGCTGCTGCCCTTGCTGTTTTGTTTTCGCCGAACTCGATGATTGTATAAAGACTGCCGTCAAGCTTGACGATCATACCCCTTGAAATATCCGATGTATTTGCCATAACTATGTTTTGAGGAGGCAAAGGTAATCCAATTTGGCAAATAACATCATACCTTTGCGCCGCAAACAATCTCTTATCAACATAAAAAGAAACAAAATGAAAGTAACCGTAATTGGAGCAGGAGCTGTTGGCGCAACATGTGCAGACAATATCGCACGCGCCGGAGTATGTACAGACCTTGTTTTGTTGGACATCAAAGAAGGCCTTGCTGAAGGAAAAGCCCAGGACATGCAGCAGACTGCAGCATTGCTGGGATTTGACACCGTCATTACCGGATCAACCAATGACTACGCCAAAACTGCAAACAGTGAAGTAGTTGTAATTACTTCTGGTATTCCTCGTAAACCAGGCATGACAAGAGAAGAACTGATCGGAACAAATGCCGGTATCGTAAAGACTGTTTGCGAGAACGTGTTGAAATATTCACCCAATACCATCATCATCGTGATCAGCAATCCGATGGATACCATGACATACCTGGCATTGAAATCTACCGGTTTGCCAAAGCACAGAATCATTGGAATGGGTGGCACATTGGATAGCAGCCGTTTTAAATACCAGCTTACCCAACACCTGGGATGCAGCGCCAGCGATTTAAATGCCATCGTCATTGGTGGACATGGTGATACAACCATGATCCCATTGATCAGCAAGGCAACCTGGAACAGCATTCCCGTCACACAATTTTTGACTGCTGAACAGCAGGAGAAAGTTGTTGCAGATACCATGGTGGGTGGTGCAACATTGACAAAACTGATTGGCACTTCTGCCTGGTACGCACCTGGTGCAGCCGGAGCGGCATTGGTTTCAAGCATTCTGAGAGACGAGAAAAAACTCTTCACTTGCTGCGTTGCTTTGGATGGAGAATATGGTCAGTCAGACATTTGCCTGGGTGTTCCTGTTACCATTGGAAAAAATGGTTGGGAAAAAATACTTCCACTTGAATTGACCGCCGCTGAGCAGGAAGCCTTTGAGAAAAGTGCAGCTGCCGTGAGGTCGATGAATGAGGTGCTTGGTTAATGAGTTGAAGAGGTTGAAGTGGCATTCGGCCTGTTGAAGGGGTTGAAGAAATAGCATGGGGTCAAGGATTACTTGACCCCATTTTTTTATGCTTTTATTCTTCTATAAAATCCAAATCCTTGTGAAAAGTTTCTTCTGTGAAAATAAGGGCGACTACTGAGATGACCATCACAATGGCGCCTGTCACCATTGCACTTTGCAACATGGTCCACTGCAGGTTGGCCTGAAAATAATCTTTGAACAAAAGGTTCATCAATGGCAATGCACCCCTTACCACATTGGGAATGGTTGTTGCTGCTGTTGCACGCAAATTGGTACCAAAATGCTCAGCGCCCATGGTCACAAAAATCGCCCAGAACCCAGTGGAGAAGCCCAGGTACATGGAAACAGCATACATGCTAAAGTCATTGTTGTTGAGCGGGCTGAAGAAATAAATGATACCCAAGATGGTCATCGCATAAAAAATATACAATGCTTTTTTTCTGCTTTTGAAATGCTGGCTGACCAAACCCACTACAATATCTCCCAAAGCAATTCCAATGTATCCGTACATGATGCTGGCGCCTGAATCAATGCTGTTCTCCCCATACAAATCCTTTGCAAAACGATTGCTAAGGTTCAACATGATGCCAATCACAAACCAGGTTGGCAAGCCAATCAGGATGGCAAGGATATACTTTTTGAAACGGGAAGGCTTGTTGAAAAACATCAGGAGGTTTCCCTTGGAAACATGCTTGCTTTCAAGATTTTTAAAGATAGAGCTCTCTGAAACCTTGATCCGCAACACCAGCAAAAAAATACCTAAAACACCGCCAATCTTGTAACACAACCTCCAATCATTGGTGGCCTTGTAAATAAAATACGCAAACACAGCACCAAATAAACCGACACCCGCTACAAAGGATGTTACCACTCCCCTATTCTTCTGTGGCATGAGTTCACTGACCAAGGTAATACCTGCACCCAACTCACCGGCCAAGCCAACGCCTGCAATGAAACGCAACCAAGCATATTGATCCACGGTTTGTACATAGCCTGTGGCAAAATTGGCAACAGAATAAAGCAGGATAGACCCAAACAAAACACTGAGCCTCCCCCGCTTGTCTCCCATCACACCCCAAAGTACTCCGCCAATGAGCAAGCCAACCATCTGCCAGTTGATGATCTTCATGCTGGCTGCCATGATGTCTGAATCCCCAATGTTGATGCCGATCAAACTTGGTTCCCTCACAATGGTAAAAAGCAACAAGTCATAAATATCAACAAAGTATCCCAGTGCTGCTACGATAACTGCCAGGTTGAGAAATTGACTTTTTAAAGACTGATTAGACATGATGATGATAATTAGATGAAAAGGGTTATTTCTTCTTTCCTCCAGTAATCAATTTAATTATGACAGGGGCTGTTGTAACAAGGATGATGCCGAGTACAATCAATTCCAACCTCTCCTTCAAATCAAAACCAAACTGATTGAGGAAAAATTTATAGAGGTAGTGCCCGGCAAACAGCATGATGACGGCCCAGGCGATACAACCAACGATGTTGTAAAAAGTAAATTTGTGTTTTTCCATCCGAACGATGCCGGCAATAATAGGGGCAAATGTTCTGATGATGGGAAGGAACCTT
>CALPWM020000217.1 GCA_943327275.2 Chitinophaga pinensis | reverse complement strand
TGATTGTGACATTGTTTTACCTGGTTGTCGTTTCCATCATTGGAACAATTGCCACTCCTGATGTTGCTCGGGCGCAAATATTTGAAAAGGCCCATTATATTGGCTTATTTTCCTTGCAGGTTTTTTGCCAACTGTCCATTGCTTTTCTGCTCGGGCTATTGATCAGAAAGGCTTTCATCGCCTATGGCATATTCATTTTTTATTCATTCATTCTGGAAAATATTCTCTCTGGCATATTCAAATTGAAATCAAAGAAATGGGGAATTGATTATGGGCATTATTTGCCATTTGAAATTTCTGATCGATTGATTCCATTGCCTCCTTTCATCGGAAAGTTCAATGAAGCTGACAACAAATTGGCTATAGCGGCCATTGACAGCCATGTTGTTTATACCCTTGCACTTACAGCATTTGTCTGGGTCCTATCATTCTATATTTTTAAAAAACGCGATCTCTGATGGCAAAAATATTTTTCTCGAGCCTGCTTCTACTCCAGTTTGTATGTGTACTGCCCGTTGCAGTTTCCGCACAAGCCAACCCATCCGCCATCAAATCTGCTGCCATTGCAATGGGCAATGCCCTGGTGAAAAAAAACAGTGCACAGTTTCTTTCTTACATGCATCCATCGATGATCATGATGGCCGGCGGCAAGGAAAAGTTAAGCGTCATCTCAGATTCTGCGTTAAAGGTGTTTGAGCAATTTGGTGGTAAAGTTAGCCGCATTACTTACGGGAATCCTGCTGAGATTATTTCCTACAAAAAAACCTTGCAATCCGTCATCACCCAAACAACAACACTCACCTCTTTTATAGGGGATGCTGAATTGTCATCCAGCCTGATTGCCATTTCCAATGACAAAGGAAAATCCTGGACCTTTATTGATACCAACATGTTCGGCATCAAGCAGATCAAGGCTGCCATGCCAGACATCAGTCCTTCTCTTGTGATCCCTAAAGCCGCTGCTCCAAAAATCATGATGAAAGAGCAATAGATAGAGGGTAATGGCCTGCCCATCTCAACAATTTTCATTAATTTGAAATCCAGAAATAATAACAATATGAGAAGAATACTTTTCCTTGCCATGGCATGCATCACCATCATCAATGCCAGTGCACAAAAAAAGAAATTGGCGGATGCAAAGCAGCCTGTTCAGCCTGCTGTCTATGATGCTTCGCTGATCAAAAATGTCAATTATCGTTTGCTCGGTCCTTTTCGCGGCGGAAGGAGTGGTGCGGTTGGAGCAAGTTACAAGAGCAAGAATACATTTTATTTTGGCGCAACGGGCGGTGGTGTTTGGAAATCCATCGATGGTGGAAACAATTGGAAAAATGTTACCGATAAGTATTTTGGCAGTTCCATTGGCGCAGTGGAAGTGGCTCCATCCAATGAAAACATTGTATATGTTGGAGAAGGTGAGAATACCATGCGCGGCAATGTTTCCGAGGGATTGGGCGGCATGTGGAAGAGTGAAGATGCTGGTAAAACATGGAAAAATATTGGATTAAAAGATGGCAGACATATCACCAATATCATCATACATCCCACCGATCCCAATACAGTTTGGGCTGGGGTCATGGGGCATCTCTTTGGACCCAATGCAGAAAGGGGTGTTTTTAAAACCATGGATGGTGGAAAATCCTGGAAAAAAGTTTTGTATGTCAATGACCAAACCGGATGCAGTGATCTTGTTGCTGAGCCGGGAAATCCATCTGTCTTGTATGCCGGAACCTGGCGACTGATCCGTACCCCATATAGTTTAGAGAGTGGCGGCGAGGGAAGCGGCTTGTGGAAAAGCACGGATGGTGGTGAAACATGGACCAACATCACAACTGCAAAAGGCTTGCCCAAAGGAACATGGGGCATAGTTGGTGTGGCCATTGCACCATCGAATACAGATAAAATTTATGCCATCATTGAAAATGCAAAAGGAGGATTGTACATGAGTGCTGATGGTGGACAGTCATGGGCTTTGCAAAGCAGTGACAACAACATCCGGCAGCGTGCCTGGTACTATTCAAAAGTATTTGTTGATCCTAAAAACGAGAACCTTGTTTATTGTCCCAATGTGAATTTCATGAAAAGCCGTGATGGTGGAAAGACTTTTCAGTCGTTGCGGACACCACATGGTGACCATCATGACCTTTGGATTGATCCCGAAGATGGAAAGCGCATGATTGTGGCCGATGACGGCGGTGCACAGGTAAGTTTTGACGAAGGCAACAACTGGAGCAGTTATATGAATCAACCCACTTCACAGTTGTACAGGGTAAGTACAGACAATTCATTCCCTTACCGCATTTTGGCAGCACAGCAAGACAACTCCACCTTGCGCATCCGTTCTGCAACCTATGGGTCTTATATCACTGAGCAAGACTGGGATGTTACTGCTGGTTCAGAAAGTGGATACGTTGTGGCCGATCCAACCAATCCTGATATTGTATATGGGGGCAACTATGGTGGCTATCTGTCCAGGTTGGACCACAAGACAGGAGAGAACCGTGCCATTTCCGTGTGGCCTGATAATCCCATGGGAGCAGGGGCGGATGTATTGAAATTCCGTTTCCAATGGAACTTCCCCATCTTCTTTTCTCCTCATAATCCCAAGCGTTTGTATTGTGCGGGCAATGCCTTGTTCATGACCGAAAATGAAGGGGCCAGCTGGACGCAGATTTCACCAGACCTCACCACCAATGACAAATCAAAGCAGTTGTCGAGTGGGGGTCCCATCACCAAAGACAATACATCTGTTGAATATTATTGTACCATCTTTACTGCAGCAGAAAGTGCTCTGGAAAAGGATTTGCTTTGGGCTGGCAGTGATGATGGCCTGGTCAACATCAGCAGGGACGGCGGAAAAAACTGGACCAATGTAACACCCAAAGATGCGCCGAAATGGATGATGTGGAATGCCATCGAAACCGATCCATTCAAGAAAGGGGCAGCGTACATTACCGGTACACGCTACAAACTGGATGATTACACGCCATACATCTACAAAACAGAAGATTATGGTCAGTCATGGAAACTGATTACTGCAGGCATTGATCCCATGCATTTTACCAGGGTCACCCGTGCCGATCAGAAACGTGCAGGCTTGCTCTATGCGGGTACTGAGTTTGGCATGTATGTCAGCTACAATGATGGCGCCAGTTGGCAGTCATTCCAGTTGAATCTTCCCATTGTTCCCATCACAGACCTGACAATCAAAAATAATGACCTGATTGTCGCAACCCAAGGCAGGGCACTCTGGATCATTGATGATTTGACACAGGTTCAGCAAATGGATCCAGCCATCAAATCAAAATCATTGCATGTATTTTCCGTCAATCCTGTGTTAAGGATGCCACCGGTGTTCAGCAGATGGGGCGCGATGGCAGGTACTCCAGCCAATGCTGCCATGAATCCATTGAAAGGTGCTGTCATCAATTTCATTGCCAGCAATACAACAGATTCAAGTACAGGATCTGTGGCCATCTATGATGGAAAAAAGAAATTGATCAGCCGTTATACTGGCAGTGATAAGTCCAATCCGGTCAAGCTTTCCAAAGGAAGCAACCAGTTTGTTTGGGACATGCAATATCCCGCTGCAGAGCGCATAGAAGACCTTATCCTTTGGAATGGTGTTCCCGGCAGTACAACGGCCATCCCGGGCAATTATACAGCTGTGGTGAGGGTAGACAAGGATTCTGTTGAGGTGCCATTTACCATCCTGGCAGATCCCAATTACCATTGTTCTCAGGCCGATTATGAAGCCCAACACGATTTCCTGGTCAAGGTAAAAGGGAAGTTTTCTGAAACCATGAAAGCCATCAAGGACATTCGTCAGGCAAGAAACCAGATGAATGATTTTGTAACCAAGCAAGGCCCTGACTGCCCCAAGGAGCTGAAAAAAATGGCGGACAGCCTTTCAAAATCCTTGACGGCGGTAGAAGAAAAACTGCACCAGACCAAGGCCAAAAGTGGGCAGGACGTGTTGAATTTCCCGATCAGGCTGGATGATAAGTTGGGTGGTGTGTATGATATGTCCAGCAGTGGAAATATGGCCCCTAGCAAGCAGGCGCAGGATGTTTTTGCAGTGTTGGCTGCTGAGGTCGATGTTGAGCTTGCCAAACTGAAATCCATCCTGGATGGCGGTTTGAAAGCCTTCAATAAAATGATCAGGGAGAAAGAATTGCCTGTAGTGGTCATCAACTACGGCGCAAACAAACTTCTGTAAAACGAAAAGGAGCCAGGCATTTGCCTGAGCTCCTTTTTTATGTTGTCGATATTTTTCAAATGGATGATGCAATCATCCATCCACTCAATGCCTGTTTATTTTACAACGGGCCTGACACCG
>CALPWM020000216.1 GCA_943327275.2 Chitinophaga pinensis | reverse complement strand
CCCCAAGCCATCACATCACCCTTGAAGCTGATTGCGCCCATTGGTGCAAGATCAATGCCCAAAGATTTTTTAAGGCTGGGTACCAGTGTGTAAATGTCCTTGGCTGCACTGATGGCTGTTGCATTGATAAGCCGATAACTTGTCGTTGAAAGATCAGGCAGCCCTTTGATCTGTAGCTCTCCCGATAGAGAAGTGAGGTTGCCGTATTCAATCCTCATTTCATTTGCAACCAGGTCTCTTACTGTTCCCTTAACTTTTCCATTTAAACCAATGACGGTATTCTCTCCCTTTAGGGAAGGGGCGAAAAATGCAATATCCTTTAGGTTTACGTTGCTGTTGGTAATATTACCCTCCATCCTGACCTTGTTAACGAAGTCGGCCATGTCGTCTGTGAAATAATCATAGCCCATGGAAAAGGCATTGCCTATTTTGCTATATGGAGTTTCGATAGAGAGGTCTGAGAAGGCCATGATTGTGGGGTCCATCTTCACGCTAGCAATTAAAGAGTGGACTTCTAAACCACTTCTTTCTTTTGCCTTCAGCGAAATTTTTCCAGTTAAAGAGTCGTTGTTCAACGCCAGGCTATTGATGCTTCCGGTGATGTCTGAAAAATGCAAGTGGGCGCCATCAAAATAGTCATAGGCTTTTCTGCTGGTTTCAAGATCGCTTTTAAAATTTCCTTTTTGCAGGCTTATGGACCTGGCACTGATTTTCCACTGTCCTGGATTCCAGTACAATGTACCATTGATCCTTTTTTCTGTTTTGGGGATCAGGGACTTGGGCCTTCTGCCAGTGTATTGGTGAAGACCAAAATCGGGTTGGTTGATGGTCAACTGGTTGAGCTGAATTTTTTTATGCTTCAGGTCGATGAGGGCAGATGAGAGAAGAAGCTTGGGAATGCTCAAGTTCTGGTCTTCGCCTCGCCATTGATCTTTTACCTTATACCTGATTTTTTTTAATTCCAGTACAGTGATGTTCAGTTTCAGCTCAGAGGGGTTTCCATTGCTTGGCTTCCCAGAAGAAAGGGCATCCAGGATGAACTGGTAATTCCAGATACTATCCTTGCGGTAGGTATTGATGTAAACATCTTCCAGGCTGGCATAATTGACTGAAATATTTTTTTTAAGGAAAAACCAGTCGCTGATGTTTAGCCTTATCTGGCCGGCATGCAAGAGGGTATCTTTTGAACGGTCTCTTATCAATACATCTTTGATGGCGAATTTGTTGAAAAGGGAGAAGTTGACGGAACCTATACTGATGTTTGTATTCAGGTTTTTGCTGATCGTTTTTAAAACATTATCAACAAGCCTGTTTTGGACATAGGGGGTTTGGATAAGCAGCCAGAGGGCCAGCACCAAGGCAATGATGCCGCCTAAAACAAAGGAGCCTATTTTAACTGCTTTTCTCAGAGGAAGTGTTTGTGGTAAAGTTAACCAATCCCCACTAGAGAATGGCCGCTGCCAAGGAATTAACCGTTAATTGAATCTGAAAAAATATCAATAGGCAGCTGCATGATCATCGCCTCTTCTATCAGCTACCGCTTCAATCGACTTTAATTTCTTTCCGTTCCATTCCAGTTTGATTACTTCAGTCCTTCCAATTTGACCACGGTTGGTGAAAGCGTATCCCATTTTTTCCAATGAAGTTTGCAGGCTTTTGGGGAAATCATTTTCAACCATCACTTGGTCTGGAAGCCACTGGTGATGGAACTTTGGATTGTTGACTGCATCAAGACTGGACTGCTTGAAGTCGATAATGTTTACCAGGGTTTGAAAGACTGAAGTGGGTATGGTCGTGCCACCCGGAGTGCCCACCACCAGCCAGGGCTTTTTGTCCTTGAGCACCACAGTTGGTGTCATGGAGCTGAGCATCCTTTTTCCTGGTGCAATGGCATTGGCTTCTTTGCCAACGGCACCAAACATGTTTGGGACACCCGGCTTTACACTGAAATCATCCATCTCATTGTTCAGCAGGAAACCAGCGCCACCAACAACGGTCTTTGATCCGTATCCGCCATTCAGGGTTGTTGTCACACTGACCACATTGCCATATTGGTCTGCCACAGACAAGTGGGTGGTTTCATCACTCTCAGGATTGACCTTTCCTGGTTTAACCATATCACTGGGGGTTGCCTTTCCAGGAATAAAATCCTTCATCCTTTCTTTCAGATAAGTTTCACTCGAAAGGGTCTTCACGGGTACTTTTACAAAGTCCTTGTCTCCCATGAATTCTGCTCTGTCTGCATAAGCGCGCCTTTCCACCTCAATCATCAATTGCACGGCAGCGGATGAATGAAATCCCATTGATGCAATGTCCCTGTCTTCAATCATTTTCATCATCTGCTGCATCAACAGCCCGCCACTGCTGGGCATGGGCATGCCAATGACCGTATGGCCTTTGTAATCAAAAATGATAGGATCCCTTTCTGCTGCAGTATAATTTTTCAAGTCTTCCAGACTGATTTTTCCACCACCTCTTTTCATTTCTGCTGTAATCAACCTGGCAGTTTCGCCTTCATAAAATCCTTTCATGCCATTGTCGCGAATCCTAGAAAGGGTAGCCGCCAGGTCCTTCTGTACCAGGGTGTCGCCTGCTTTCCAGGCATTGTCTTTTACAAATGCAGGACGGACGGTATTGTATTTTACAAAAGCAGATTTGCTTCCATTCAAAGACCTGGCTTCAGCAGCAGTGATCACAAATCCTTTTTCAGCCAATTCGATGGCTGGTTGGATCAGTGCTTCAAATCCAAGTTTGCCATATTTGTGAGAGGCAAAAAGCCCCGCAACTGTTCCTGGCACCCCGCTGGCAAGATGGCCGTTCTGGCTGAGGTTCAGCAAAGGATTGCCATCTTTGTCGAGGTACATATCGCGCGATGCGCTTCCAGGGGCCTTTTCCCTGTAATCGATGGAAATGGCTTTCCCTTTGTTTGTATAAGCAACGAGGAATCCACCTCCTCCGATATTTCCTGCTCCGGGATAAACAACGGCCAGAGCCAATTGTGTGGCAATGGCAGCATCAAATGCATTCCCCCCTTTTTTAAGGATTTCCAGGCCCACCTGGCTGGAGAGCGGATGAGCAGATGAAACTGCGCCATTGCTGCCATTGGCGATTTTGTTGATGTCGTATTGATAGGGGTTGATCTGGGCCGAAGCCATGCAAGACAATAAAACCAAAATCGATGCCATCAACAGATGGGCATTGTGCAGACGGTTGGAAATCTTTTTCATTTCATAAAGATAGAAATCATTTTAAAAGAATAGGCCTTCTGACCTAGTTCTTAAGCCCTATTTGATTATTTTTATTCACTTAATCAAGCTTATATATCAATGAGAATATTTCCCATTCGCCCTAATTTGATACTCCGTTTGTTGTTCATATTTGTTTTCATTTTCACTTTTTTTGCCGGCAGCAATGCACAAAAGCAGGTAGCTGCCAGCAGCAGTGAAATCCTACATGCCATGAAGCGATTGAATGTGTTGGGCACGGTTATGTACATCGCCGCCCACCCCGATGATGAGAATACCCGGTTGCTGGCCTTTATGGCAAGGGACCGGAACTACAAAACGGCCTATCTCGCCATGACCCGTGGAGATGGTGGACAGAACCTCATTGGCGATGAGCAAGGCATTGAGCTGGGGATGATTAGAACACAGGAACTGCTGGCTGCCAGGAGGGTTGATGGCGCAGAACAGTTTTTCACCCGTGCCTATGATTTTGGATTTTCAAAAAGGACTGAAGAAGCATTGGCCATCTGGGACAAGCAAAAAGTATTGGCTGATGCAGTATGGGTCATCCGTAGTTTTAAACCGGATATCATCATCACCAGGTTTCCTGAAGACAGCAGGGCAGGGCATGGACACCACTCCGGTTCTGCCGTTATCGCAAGGGAAGCCTTTGTTGCAGCGGCTGATCCCAAGATGTTTCCAGAGCAATTCAAATTTGGTGTTGGCCCCTGGAAGGCAAGGCGCATCATGTGGAATACTTTCAGTTTTGGTTCTACCAATACAACTGCCGAAAATCAGCTCAAGATTGATGCTGGAAGCTATATCCCTTTGATGGGAAAAAGCATTGGTGAAATTGCTGCTGAGGGCAGAAGCCAGCACCGCAGCCAGGGATTTGGCTCTGCATCTACAAGAGGGTCCGCAACAGAATATTTTATCCATACGCTTGGTGAAAAAGCAGAGAAAGATCCAATGGATGGTGTAGACTGCAGCTGGTCTAGGGTAGAAGGTGGATCAGTTGTAAACACACTGGTCAATCAATTGGTGGAAACCTATGCGGTGCATGATCCCTCTGCTTCTTTGAAGCAATTGATTGCCATCAGAAAAGCCATCAATGCCAT
>CALPWM020000215.1 GCA_943327275.2 Chitinophaga pinensis | reverse complement strand
ATTTCATGGATGCAACGCCATTGACTGTAGGGCAGGAATTCAGCGGATATATATCACAACTCAACCATGGCATCAAAGCCATCAAAAATACCCTGGAACATTTATCAGAACTTGCCCTTGGAGGAACTGCAGTAGGTACTGGAATAAATACTCCAGATCAGTATGCAGAAAACGTAGCCAAGCATATTGCTGCACTGACAGGCCTTCCATTTGTAACGGCAGAAAATAAATTTGAAGCGCTTGCCGCTCATGATGCCATCGTGGAAGCACATGGAGCGCTGAAAACAGTGGCTGTCAGCCTGATGAAAATCGCCAATGATATTCGGATGCTGTCTTCCGGACCAAGAAGCGGCATTGGAGAACTCTTTATTCCTGACAACGAACCCGGTTCATCCATCATGCCAGGAAAAGTGAACCCGACCCAGTGTGAAGCCTTGACCATGATAGCGGCACAGGTATTGGGGAATGATGTGGCCATCAACATTGGTGGGGCTACTGGTCATTTTGAATTGAATGTTTTCAAACCCATGATGATCTATAATTTCCTGCACAGTGCAAGATTGATCGGAGAAGGTTGTGTCAGTTTCAACAACAAATGCGCTGTTGGCATTGAGCCGCTTTTTGAAAATATTGACAAGCACCTCAACAATTCACTGATGCTGGTCACTTCACTGAATACCAAAATCGGGTACTACAAATCCGCTGAAATTGCCCAAAAAGCACATAAGGAAGGAACAACCCTTAAACAAATGGCAGTGAAGCTGGGATACCTTACAGAAGCTGAGTTTGATGCATGGGTGATCCCTTCAGAGATGGTAGGAAAAATCAATTAGAAAACATCAACCCAGGTCAATCTCAGTATTATCGCCGATGTTCAGTGTACGGGTTTCTCCCTTGATTTCTGTATCAGAACCGATCAGGGAATCGTGGAGCACCACATCGTATAATTTGGAATAAGCGCCAACGATTGAATCCCTGACAATTGAATACTGGATCAGGGTTTTTTCTCCAATTGATACATTGGGCCCGATGATCGCATTTTTGATTTCACAGCCCTGAGCAATGCTCACAGGTGGAATGATGATGGTGTTTTCAAATGAATGTTCAGCAGCAACATCTCCACCCCATTTTTTCAGGAGGGTGGCATTGCCATCTAGCAATGTTTCCTTTTTCCCGCAGTCAAACCAATTAGACACCTTGAAGGTGGTAAAATCTGTTCCGCCATTGATCATGCACTCCAATGCTGGCGTGAGACCATGCTCTTCTCCTTCCTGGGTGGTACTGCCCATTATCTTGGATAAACAATCAAACAACATGGATGAATCCTTGATCTTGTAAATGCCAACCAACGCATTGTTTGTTCTGGGAATTTGAGGCTTTTCAATTACCCGGCTCACATTCCCTGACTCATCTGTTTCTGCAACACCGAAATTCCGGGGATCATCAACCTTTTTTACACCAAGCACCGAACCTTCAGTAGCCAGGAATTCAGTTGCGTTGTACTCACAAATGGTATCCCCCAAGACAATGACAACCTCATCATTGCCCACTGCTTCTTTACACAAATACACTGCATGACCCAGGCCTTTGCGTTCATGCTGTTGAATGATGGTAATGTTAAGATGGGGATAATGGGCCTTTGCATAGTCCTGTATCTTGTTGCCCAGATATCCCACAACCAGCACAAAATCTTTTATGCCTGCATCAGCCAACTGATCGATGATGATGCTCAGGATGGTTTTGCCCGCAAGCGGAATCAAGGCTTTGGGTTGTGTATAGGTATGGGGCCTTAATTTTGTTCCGGCGCCTGCAACTGGTATGATCGCTTTCATCTGATTTGTTTTGGTTTTAACGCTGGCTTGCAATGAGCAGGTTCAGGTCGGTGTATTTCAGGTTGAAGCGTTGGCTGAGGTGAAAATTGGTGAGTGAGCCCTTGAAAAGATAAATACCATTGCGGATATTGAGCTGGTGCCAGACCAGTTTTTCAAGACCACCCTCATCCCCGATGGTTAACAAAAGTGGCATCAACACATTGCTGATGGCCTGTGAGGCGGTTCTGGCAAATCCGGAAGGAATATTGGGTACACCATAATGGATCACGCCAAATTTTGATACAACCGGCTCTTCATGTGAAGTCACTTCAGAAGTTTCAAAACACCCCCCACGGTCGATGCTCACATCTACAATCACACTCCCCGGCCTCATCATCGACACCATCTCTTCACTGACCACCACTGGGGTTCTGCCTCCAGAAGAAGTCAAGGCACCAACGGCCACATCACAGGTTTTGAGTTGCTTGGCCAAGACCTTGGGTTCCAATACCGAAGTCCATAGCCGAACACCAATATTGTTCTGCAACCTTTTGAGTTTGTAAATATTGTTATCGAAAACCTTTACACTGGCGCCCATGGCCAGTGCAGTCCTGGCAGCATATTCGCCGACAATACCGGCGCCAATGATGATCACCTTGGTGGGCGGAATGCCAGAGATACCACCCAGCAACATACCTTTTCCATTGTTCGCACTGCTGAGGTACTGTCCAGCAATCAGCATCACTGAACTCCCTGCAATCTCACTCATGCTTCTTACAATGGGATTATGACCAGACTCATCTTTCAGGTTTTCAAAAGAAAGGGCTGTCACTTTTTTTTCCATCATCTTTTCCAGGATATGTGATTTCATCACAGGAAGATGAATGGGAGAAATGATGGTTTGCCCTACTGTAAGCAAAGAAAGTTCTTCATCTGAAACAGGAGCAGACTTGACGACCAATTCACTCCTGAAAATTTCTTTTTTATCATAAACGATGATGGCGCCAGCCTCAGCATAATCCTTATCGGAAAAATGAGCCCCCTCGCCTGCCTTGTTTTCGACGGATACCGTGTGGCCATTGTTGACCAAAACCCCCACCGCATCTGGGCTCAAGGCAATCCTGTTTTCCTGAAAAGCGTTTTCCTTGGGAATAGCGATGGATAAAGAAGAACCCAATGGTTTTATATCCAGCGTTTCTTCAAGTGGCTCAAAACTGATTCCTGAACTGATATAAGGCTTCCTTGGCATCATTGATGAATAATGTTCAAGTTAATCAATTTTTGCCTGCCGTCACCCTAATATGACGATGATCAATGTCCGGCGAAGCCAGGATCACGCGGAGGACATTTTCTGGCATGATTCCCAAGGCCCTTTGGGGCCATTCCACCAGGCAGAGATCGCCACTGTAGAGATGGTCCTCAATTCCGGCCCTCACGGCCTCTTCCTCCCCTTCAAGCCGATAAAGATCTACATGATAAACCCTGGTTCTTGGACCGAGATTTGAGGCCTCATATTCGTTCACAAGGGCAAAGGTTGGACTGCTGACCATCTCATCTACACCCAATGCTTTGCACAATGCCTTGATCAGGGTGGTTTTCCCTGCACCCAGATCACCTTCGAAAGTGACCACCTCGTAAAGACGGACATGCGCAGCGAGCTGATCAGCTATTTCAGACAAAGCTGTCAATTCGTATGTTTGGTTCATCAATTCCATATACTGCAAAGGTAATTTAATCAGTAAATTCGTAGAATGGAAACAATTCAATGGAAAGTGGATGGAATGACCTGTGCGAACTGTGCCCTTTCCATCAACAAGTATCTTGGTAAACAAGGGGCACAAAACATCAGGGTTAATCCTATCGATGGAGATGTTTCATTTGACATCGTTGAAGGCTCATCAACCAATGCACTGAAAGACGGCATCAATGATCTTGGATACAATGTAGTGGATGATAAAATTCCTGAAGGAAGGCCCAAAAGAAAATTACTTTCTACCCAAACACAGCGCTTGATTTTCTGCCTTCCTTTTACATTGGTGCTGATGTTGCACATGCTGGAGCGATGGGTCCACCTTCACTGGCTGATGAATCCCTGGTTACAGTTGGCCCTCTGCATTCCCGTATATCTGGTGGGCATGTCCTTCTTTGGCAAAAGTGCGATCAAGAGCATCCGCAACCGAATGCCCAACATGAATGTACTCGTTGCACTGGGCGCTTCAGCGGCATTCTTCTATAGCCTGATGGGAACCCTGATGGGACAAGGTGAACAGTATTTGTTTTACGAAACTGCTGCAACCATCATCACCCTGGTCTTCTTCGGCAACTACCTTGAGGATGCATCCATGCAATCCACACAAAGGGCGCTCAAGGCACTGATGAAGTCTCAAAAGGTAATGGCCAACATGATTGCATTTGATGAGCATCACCAGGAAGTAATCCTTCCCATTGAAAATACACAACTAAAAGTTGGAGACCTTGTCCTGATAAGAAGTGGAGAGCAGGTTCCCATTGACTGTAAAATTTTATGGGGT
>CALPWM020000214.1 GCA_943327275.2 Chitinophaga pinensis | reverse complement strand
CTTGGTAATGGGTGTACTTAATTGTACAGAAGATTCTTTTTATGAGGCAAGCAGAACTTCCCTCTTCCCTGCCATTTGTTGCAGGATTGATGAATTGATCGGCGCCGGAGTCGACATCATCGATATTGGAGGAAAGAGTACCAAACCTGGAAGCAAAAATATCAGTGTAGCCTTGGAAATTGAAAGGATCAACGGTGCAATCAATTACCTGGTCAACCATAAAAACCGGGTCTGGAGCTCCATTGATACGACCAGTGCTGAAGTTGCCCAATATGCCGTTGAAAATGGCATAGATATTGTCAATGATGTCAGTGGCGGCAACATGGATCTGCAGATGATCCCAACGGTATCATCCCTTCAAGTTCCTTTCATATGTACCCATATGCAGGGAACTCCAGCAACCATGCAAGAAAACCCACACTATGAGGAGGTAACGGAAGAACTAATCCTGTATTTTAAAGAGAAAATAGAAGCCTGCCAGCGTGCAGGAATCAAGGATATCATCCTGGATCCAGGCTTTGGATTTGGGAAAACCCTGCAACACAATTATACATTGGTTAGAGATTTTGAAAAGATTGCAGCACTCGGCAAACCGGTTTTGGCAGGTTTTTCCAGAAAATCCATGATTTATAAACTGCTACAGATCAGCCCTGATGAGGCACTAAATGGTACGACGGTATTGAACACTGTGTCTTTGATGAAAGGAGCTTCAATGTTGAGGGTACATGATGCCAGTGAAGCGATTGAAACGGTAAAGATCATTGAACAGATCAAAAAGGCATAAAAAAAGGAGCACTTGATGTGCTCCTTTTTAATAAATTACTTGGCTGGCGGAGGAGGAGGCATTGCACCTTGTGGTGCTTTGGGCAAATCCTTCACTTCAACTACTTCGATATTGAAAATCAGGTTTTGGTTGGGCTTGATGGCAGGAGGACTGCCTTGTGGGCCGTAAGCCATGCTGGAAGGGATGAACATTTTTCCTTTTCCACCTTTTTTGAAAACGGTGATTCCCTCAAGCATCCCTTGAATAGCACCTTCCTGTTTTGCAACAAAGAAGAACGTATCCAAGCCATGTGGCGAGAATTGTTTTGCGGTATCGATATTAGAATCGAAATATTCTCCCTCAAAACTGTACCCATCGTACTTTACACCAACCAGTTGACCTGAATCAGCTTGTTTGCCAGTACCCTGCTGCTCAATTTGAACATAAACACTGTTGTTGACCTTGTCTGCCTTGATGCTTTTCAACGAAAGGTATTTTTCAATGGCAGCCATTTCCTTAACCTTGTAACGATCGATTTCTGCTTTGTAATCATCAACTGCAAAATCACGAGAGGCTTTGCCGTCCTTGTTTTTGAATACAGAAAGGATCTTGATGGTCATTTGTTGCTTATCTCCTTTTTTCATGTATGGAGGTACGCCATACTGTGATCCTTTTTGAAGGGTATCAAAAAATTGGTAACATACTGCACTGTCACCAACCTTCATTTTGGTTAAGAATTCAGAGAAATCGTGGAATCGTCCTACGCTATCCACCTGGTCATAAACAGGCATGAAATCATAAGAATTCATCACAGACGAGTCTTTGTACGTGAGTTTGTACTGGAATTTTACAAAATCACCGTGTTCTAGTTTTTCACCAGAACCTTCATTGAAGATCTTGTATTCAAGTCCTGACTTGGTTTTTTCAAACCCTACATTCTTACATGCATTGAGCATGAGAATGGATAATGCGCTTAGCAGCAGCGTTGTTTTTTTCATTTGATTGTTGTTATTGTATGGATGTAAATTCTTTTAGTGCTTTTTTGAATTGGATAACATTTTGTTCCAGAGAATCTATGCTTCTACCCCCAGATGCATTGTAATGACCTCCACCAGAGAAATATTTTCTGGCAAATGTATTACAGTCGAATGTTTCCTTGCTCCTGAATGACCATTTTCTTTCCTCATCACGGTCAATCAACAAAGCGGCCATTTCAATCCCCTGGATAGACAAAGGATAATTTACCAAGCCTTCTGTATCGCCCGTTTTGATGTGAAACTTCAGTATATCTGCTTTGGGTATGCAAATCAGTGCAGTATTGTGTTCATAGAATACTTCCATTCTGTTGGAAAGTACATGACCTATGAAACGCAACCTGTTTTCATGAAAATTATCGTAAGTCTGAGAATGAATTTTGGCGTGTTCGATGCCTTGGAGTTGAAGCTCCGCAACCATATAATGTACACTCGGTGTTGTAGATGCAAAGCGGAAAGAACCTGTATCCGCCATTACGCCTGCATACAGGCAAGCCGCAATATCCTTGTCAATCAGCTCTTTTTTCCCAGACAAAACAATGAAATCATAGATCATTTCAGCCGTTGAGCTTTTTTTGATGTTGCTATCACCAAAATCAAAGCATTCGGTTTGTGGCTCCCTATGGTGGTCTATCAGCACTTTTTTACAGTCAAGTTTGGTCAAAACCTGTTCCATGTTTCTTGTCCTGCTGAAATGATTGTAGTCGAGACAAAACAACCATTTGGCCGCTGATAAATATTCTTCTGATGGATTTCCCTTGGATTCGAAGTCAATGACATCGGAACAACCTGGCATCCATTTTAGAAAATCAGCCCAATTGGTTGGCGAAATCACCTTGACAGGGTATTCTTGTTTTTTAAAGAAATGGTATAAACCCAAGGCAGAACCCATTGCGTCAGGATCTGGTTTCTGATGCATTGTAATTACAATGGGGTCAGAAGGTGTTAAATGGTCAAAAACTGTGCTGATTTCTTTCATCTGAGATAGCAAATGTACAATCCTGATGCTTAAATTCAATAAACCTTTTCTTGGGGCTTGGCTCAGCTTGGTTTACCTTTGCTATCCAAAAACAAGCGAATATGACCAACAAGACGTTTACAATGATCAAGCCTGATGCATTTGCAGCTGGCAATGCAGGTGCCATCCTCAAACACATCGAAGGTGCCGGATTTAAAATCAAGGCGATGAAACTATTAAAACTTACTCCAGAGAAAGCGGGAGAATTTTATGCAGTTCACAGTGAAAGGCCATTTTACGGAGAATTGGTAGATTTTATGAGCAGCGGCCCTATCGTTGCCGCCATTCTTGAAAAGGAAAATGCAGTTGCAGATTTCAGGACATTGATTGGAGCCACCAATCCAGCCAATGCTGAAGAAGGCACCATCCGCAAAATTTACGCCAAGTCTGTTGGTGAGAATGCCGTACATGGAAGCGATAGTGATGAGAATGCCGCCATTGAAGGAAATTTCTTCTTTTCTGCCTTTGAAAAGATCTGATATTGCTATTCATTAGCGCAAAAGGGTGACAATCAAGGTCACCCTTTTTTATTTACACTAGTCCTTACCTCCTTTTTCTTATTGCTTTATAGAGAAAATTATACATTTCAGAACATTCGAAACCGGTGCACGTTATATTCGTAAAATAAACATCCACATGGCCTATCATTCACTTGAAGCTTGCTTGCTTGATCTTGAACAAAATGGTCAACTGGTAAGGATTAAGGAAGAAGTTGATCCATATCTTGAAATGGCCACCATACACCATAGGGTTTATGAAGCCGGAGGACCAGCACTCTTGTTTGAGCGTGTCAAAGGATCAAGGTTTAGGGCTGCCTCCAATATTTTTGGAACGCTTGAAAGAAGTAAATTCATTTTTCGGGATAGTTTAGTACAAATGCAAATGCTGATCAACCTAAAGAATGATCCCATTTCAGCACTAAAAAAACCCTTTCAGCACCTGGGCGCCTTATCTGCAGCCTTCACTGCCTTGCCGCTAAAAAACCCTATCAGCAAACCTGTTTTATACCAGGAAATTTCCATTCAGGACATCCCTCAGATTCAACATTGGCCAATGGATGGTGGTGTTTTTGTGACATTGCCTCAGGTGTATACAGAAGATATTGATGCGCCTGGGATCATGAAATCCAATTTGGGAATGTACCGGATTCAGCTGTCTGGCAATGACTATATTACCAACAAGGAGATTGGACTACATTATCAACTTCACCGTGGAATTGGGGTACATCAGACAAAAGCAAATAAGAAGGGCGAACCATTGAAAGTGAGCATATTTGTAGGTGGCCCACCCTCCCATACGGTTTCAGCAGTCATGCCATTGCCTGAAGGGCTCAGTGAGATGACTTTTGCAGGCGCTCTTGGCAGAAGAAGGTTCAGATATACATATATAGATGGTCACGCAGTGAGTACGGATGCAGATTTTGTGATTACTGGTGAAGTAATGCCAGGAGAAAACAAGCCTGAAGGCCCTTTTGGAGACCATCTTGGGTATTATAGTCTCACCCACCCTTTCCCTTTGATGCGGGTACACAAGGTTTAT
>CALPWM020000213.1 GCA_943327275.2 Chitinophaga pinensis | reverse complement strand
ACTTTCCTGATGCCCGCTTGGTATTTCAGGATTTTTTTCTTTTTGGGATCTCCCTGGTCAAACCAGCTGAGCTTTCCGGTATGGTTTCCAAATTCTGCCACCACAAGGTCTTCCTTTCCATCTCCATTGATATCGCCTTTGGCAAATTGAACGGGCCTGGCAAGGGCCGTAATCAATGATGAGGTAGGCTTGTTCAGCACAGCAGAATCAAGTGGGAAGATGAATCCTTTTTTTTCTTCAGAAGCTGACATCGATCCGATGGTCAACAAAGATGCGGGAAGATGGGGTGTGAAATTGATGTCAACCGGAGGGTTCACCACCTCCCAATAATTGTGTACCTGGAACAAACTGTCCAGCACATACACTTCATTGTATTCATTGCCTATGTAGAGCTTGGATTCCAGGGAATCGTATTTCAGCATGGTAGTTTTGGTCAATTTGGGGACAGCCCCAACCGCTTGATCACCAATGAACAGCGTGTTGGCCAGAAACCTCAGGGTATCGTTGCTATCGGGGAGGGTGTTTTCAATGATCAGCGGCTGCTCTGGTGCATTGCGGATATAATAGTCAACAATCAACTGCCAGTCTTCCTTTGAAAGATGGGCTGAATCAGGGTAAATATTCAATTGCTGTACAATGCTTACCTCTTCCGGGTTCATTTGTTTAAAAGGGTCTTTTCCTGCTTTCCTGATGCCCAGCCTCCAGCCCATGTTGGGCAGTACGGATTCTTTCCAGGTTTTCTTGTCCAGCAGAAAGGGGGAGGGAAATAGATGGCAGCTGCCGCAATATTGTTTGGCCAGTTTTTCTCCTTTGGTAGGTTCAAATCTATCGACGGATACACCTGATACCAGCGCGACAAACAGCCCGGTCAGAAAAATGAAGATGAATATGTTGAAATATATATGCCTGATTATTCTCACTTTCTCAAATGTAAGGATAATTGAAAGACCCCACCTTGAGCTTTTTTTGTAACTTAAATCCATGAATAAAATAAGCGTTGTTCGTTTCCTCATTTCCTTAGGATTGGTCTGTGTTGCCGGTATTTCGGCTGCCCAGGAAAAGGTTTACCAAAGAGGTCTCCTTGCCATAAAGCAGACGCCAATAGCTGAAAGGAAATACGCCCCAACTGGAACATTCTATGATTTTGGCAAGACCTATTTTGGCCGATTGAAAATCGCCACATCCAGCATGAAGAATGGAGACATGATCAAGATTTACCTGGGGGAGAAGCTGGATGTAGCCGGTAAAATTGACAGGTATCCTCCGGGTGTGAACATTCGATTTTTTCAGTTCACCTATATCAAAAATCAAGGCGATACCGATACACTCTATTTTCCCAATGTTCCCAACAAGAAAAACACTTCTGGCAATGCCATCCTGCTGCCGGAGTGGATGGGTCTTGTAACACCATTTCGCTATGTAGAAATTGAGCATGCAGGAACTTTTAGCGTTAAACCCACACGCGATATATTTCATTACCGTTTCAATGATGATGCAGCTTCATTCCAGAGTTCTGACACGGTGTTGAACCAGATCTGGGACCTCTGCAAGCATTCCATCAAAGCCACCACAGTAACCGGTCTTTACATTGATGGAGACCGTGAACGCATCCCTTATGAGGCCGATGCCCTCATCAATCAACTTTCTCACTATGCTGTTGACACGGTTTATGAAGTTGCCCGCAATACCATTGATCATCTGATGATACATCCCACCTGGCCAACCGAATGGCATTTGCAAATGCACCAGGTGATCTGGAATGATTACATGTATACCGGCAATACAGCATTGATCAAGAAATATTATGATCTGCTCAAGACCAAAACCCTGATGTCCTTGGCAAAAAAAGGAAACCTGATTACCACGGTGGGCAGCACCCAAAGCAAGACCCTGCTCGATTCTTTGCATTATGTCACCTTCGACCAAAAAGCAGTGTTGAAAGACATCACCGATTGGCCACAAAGGGGAAACAACCTGGCAGGCCCTGAGTACAAGGGCGAAGCCGATGAATTTGTTTTTTGCGAATACAACAGTGTTGTCAATGCCTATCATTACAAGTCCTTGTTGTTGATGGAACAGTTTGCCATCCTGCTCCAAAAGAAAGCAGACCAGTCATTTTTCAAACAAAGGGCTGCCCAAGTAAAGCAATCTTTTTCCGAAGTCTTCTTTGATAAAAAAACAGGCCTTGTCAGGGATGGCGACACAACCGATCATTCCTCTTTCCATGCCAATTTTTTTGCATTGGATTTTGGATTGCTGGATGAAAGCCAAAAAGCCAAGGTCATTCCATTTGTGATCAAAAAAGAAATGGCCTGCTCTGTATATGGTTCTCAATTTCTGATGGACGCATTGTATGAAAATGGATTGGAAAAGGAAGCGCTTGCATTGCTCAATTCAAGAAAAGAAAGGGGATGGTACCACATGATTGAAGTGGGTGCAGGTATGACGTTGGAAGCCTGGGATAGCAAGTTCAAGCCCAACCTGGACTGGAACCATGCCTGGGGTGCTGCACCAGCCAATATCATCGCCTTCAGGCTGATGGGCCTTCGCCCTTCAAAGCCCGGTTTCAAGGAAATCCTCATCGATCCCCAGCCCGGAGATCTGCAATCAGCAACCTATGTGTTGCCGACTCCCCTGGGACCTGTCAAGGAAACCATTTCTACGGTCAATGGTAAGCGATCGGTGGAGGTTATTATCCCCGAGGGAATGACCTACAAACTTGCCCCAAAAGATTTTCCGATTACTGTGAAGACCGCCAACAAGTAAAACGTATTAAAATTAATTATATATGTAAAATATTCGATAGTGATACAGGATTTATAAGTTTTGGTTGATAGAATATCAATAAATATTCATTTTAATTGCTGATATTGCAGTCCCCAAACTTAAAACAACCTATTTATGATCGATGTTGGCTTGACGGTCTTTATGATCGTTTGCACCAGTCTTGTGATGTTGATGACTCCCGGACTGGCATTTTTTTATGGAGGATTGGCCTGCAAGAAGAATATCCTCAATGTCATGATACAGAGTTTTGTATCCATGGGCTGGACCTCAGTTCTTTGGTACGCTTTTGGTTACTCGCTCTGTTTCAGTGGAGGTGAAGGCCAAATCATTGGTGACCTCGAGAAGGCATTCTACCATGGTGTTACTCCTGATTCTTTGTTCTCACAGGAAAAACGTTTTCCGGAAATTGTGTTCATCGCCTATCAGATGATGTTTGCCATCATTACACCTGCACTCATCACCGGAGCCTTTGCCAACCGCATTACGTTCAAGGCGTTTTTTATCTTTCTGACTTTCTGGCAAATACTTGTTTATTACCCCTTTGCACACATGATCTGGGGTAACGGGCTGCTTGCAAAATGGGGTGTACTTGATTTTGCAGGGGGCATTGTGGTGCATGCCACTGCAGGTTTTGCTGCATTGGCTTCCGTTATTTACGTTGGAGAGCGAAGGGTGAAACATGACAGACCCAATAACCTTCCGCTGGTTGCCATTGGAACTGCACTGCTCTGGTTCGGTTGGTATGGCTTCAATGCGGGCAGTGAATTGAATGTAAACAGGATTACAGCGCTTTCCTTTATCAATACTGATCTTGCTGCCTCCGTGGGGGCAGTCACCTGGATGTGTATTGAATGGTTCGGGTCTCACAAGCGTCCCACCTTTGTAGGCTTGCTCACAGGTTCTGTAGCAGGCCTGGCTACCGTTACGCCTGCAGCGGGTTATATCACCTATGAATCTGCTTTTCTCATCGGCATACTTGGCTCCCTTGTCTGCTATTGGGCGGTGCAGCTCAAGAACAGGATGGGCTGGGATGATGCACTCGATGTCTGGGGGGTACATGGTGTCGGTGGCGTTGTAGGGACGATTCTTTTGGGTGTATTGGGCTCCAAAGCCATCAATCCCAATGGTGCTGACGGATTGATTTTTGGTGGAACGGAATTCTTTTTCAAAGAACTCATCGCTGTGGTGGCAACATCTGTTTATGCCTACCTCTTCACGTTTTATATGTTGGTCTTGATCAACAAGATCACCCGGGTAAAAGTGACGGCAGAAGAAGAAGAGCAGGGACTCGACTCCATTTATCATGGAGAAGTGGCAAGAGATTGATGCCCTTCTTCTGTTGAAATGAATAGCAGCATCATGCAGCGGATGCGGAAAAAAAATTAACTTGTGGTATGCGTCATCATGCCACAAGTTTTTTGTTTTTATGTGCTTTCCTTTTTGCTTTTTTGTTTGTCAATGCCCAGTTGAACAAAGAGCGTCCAAACATCATTTTTATTTTGGCCGATGATTTGGGGATGGGTGATGTTTCATGTTTCAACAAATCAGGACAAATCCAGACCCCCAACATCTATAAGATTGGAAAGAATGGCATCATGTT
>CALPWM020000212.1 GCA_943327275.2 Chitinophaga pinensis | reverse complement strand
CCCAAGGAAGATGATTCTGACAAGATTTTCCAGAAGGTTGAAATCGATGCAGAGTTCCCCGGTGGTGTTGCAGGATGGACACGTTATGTGACCAGAGAAATTGAAAGGAATATCGATGAATTGCAGGATGATGGTCGCTCTGGCACCGTTGTGATCCTCTTCATTGTGGACAAAGAAGGTGGAGTAAGTGATGTTAGAGCACTGCCATGCAGCGAAGCTGGTGTTGCCAAATGTCTCCCTCCAAACTCTAAGCTTGCTGAGATTGCAGTGAATGCCATCCGCAAGGGTCCAAAATGGAAAGCTGCTATTCAGAATGGTCGTCAGGTTAAGGCATACCGCCGTCAGCCTGTTACCTTCCAGCTTGCTGAAGAATAGTAGTTTTCTACAAGAATCATACAGTCGCCCCGCTTTTGTGGGGCGACTTTTTTTATGCCAGCATCGGCAACAGTATTGCATTATCTCCGGGGATAAGAACGTAATTTTGCAGCAGCATGCAACAAAGAACCAATTGGAATGAAGTGATTGTAGCCATCGCAACCCCTCCCGGCATCGGCGCCATTGGGGTTATACGGCTGAGTGGTAATGGATCAATTGAGTTAATCAATGGGATGTTTCCTTCAAAGGATCTTTCGGTTCAAAAAGGGAATACACTACACGTGGGACTTCTCATGGATGGCAGCAAACTGCTGGATGAGGTGGTGATTTCCCTCTTCAAGGGGCCCCGTTCCTATACGGGCGAAGATGTCATTGAAATCTCTTGTCATGGCTCTCCCTATATTCAACAACAGGTGATGGAAGCCTGTATACGCCGCGGAGCAAGGCTCGCCAATCCCGGTGAATTTACCCTCAGGGCTTTCTTACAGGGCAAGATGGACCTGGTACAAGCGGAAGCTGTGGCAGATCTGATTGCATCCGGTACCAAGGCTGCACAGGAAACTGCATTGAACCAGATCAGGGGAGGGTTTTCCAGTGTATTGGCTTTTTTGCGTGAAGAGTTGATCAAATTTTCCGCGCTCATTGAATTGGAGTTGGATTTTTCGCAGGAAGATGTTGAGTTTGCCGATCGTACGGCCCTCCGAAACTTGTTGGATCAAATTGAAACCAGCGTCAACGACCTGCTTGCTTCTTTCAAGTTGGGAAATGTGATCAAGAATGGTGTGAATGTGGCCATTGTTGGCAAACCCAATGCAGGTAAATCCACCTTGCTCAATGCTTTGTTGAAAGAGAACAGGGCCATTGTGAGTGCCATCGCCGGTACCACAAGGGACACGATTGAAGAGGTGTTGAACATTGATGGCATCCTGTTCCGTTTGATTGATACTGCAGGCATCCGGGAAGGCGCAGATGAGATTGAAGCCATCGGTGTGGAGAAGAGCAGGGAGAAAATGAAATCAGCAGACATTGTGCTTTATCTTTTTGATGCCAGTGCTGATAAAAAAGCAGATGTTGAAGCCATGCAACATGAGCTCAATCAAGTGGCCCGTTCATGGATCATGATTGGCAATAAAGTGGATGATGCTGCAGCTGTTTCTTCGATTGCTTCCAACTATGGATTGAAAGATGCGGTATATATTTCTGCCAAGCAAAACATGAACCTGGATGCATTGAAATTGACCTTGACGGGAAAAGTGATCAGTGGTGGTGTCAATACAGAAAATACTATTGTGACCAATGCAAGGCACTACCAATCCCTGCAAAAACTTTCCAGCATATTGATGACCATTCGAACCGGCATGCAAGCGCATGTACCCGGAGACCTCCTATCCATCGATATTCGCGAGTGTCTCTACCAACTCGGTGAGATCACGGGGCAGATCTCCAATGAGGATCAGTTGGATTTTATTTTTAGTAAGTTTTGTATCGGGAAGTAACTTCTCTTTTATTCATGTAGAAAAGTTTGAGAAATAATTTATCGAAATGATATCAATTCAACATCAAAAACCAGCGCACAGTTTGGCCCAATTTCAGCACTAACTTGCCTATCCCCGTAAGCCAGATCGGGATGCAAAAAAAGTCGCCATTTGCTTCCCACAGGCATTAGTTGCAATGCTTCAATCCACCCTTTTATAACTCCATTTACTGGAAATGAAGCAGGCTGTCCGCGTTTTACAGAACTATCGAAAACCTCTCCACTGATCAATGTGCCATGATAATGACAGGTAACGATGTTATGCAATTTGGGTTTTTCTCCTTGCCCCGCCACTAAAATTTGATATTGCAATCCGCTTGTCAATACTACAACTCCTTGCTTGGTGGCATTCTCAGATAAATAGTTTACAGCAGCAGATAAATTAGCAGCCGCTTTTTCTTCTCTCAGTGCTTTTAAACGATCCGAAACAGACATATTTCTTGGTTTAGAAGGGGTAAAAATACAATTGAATTCAATAACAATTTCAAGAGACAATTGTTATAATCTCCATGAACCCAATAGACCAAGACCGCATCATAGAAATGGCATGGGAGGACAGAACCCCATTTGAGGCCATTTTGTTTCAGTTTGGGCTTACCGAGGCTGATGTGATTGCCTTGATGCGAAAGTCGCTCAAGCGCAGCAGTTTCAACCTTTGGAGGAAAAGGGTCAACAGTGGGGTGAGCCAAAAACATTTACAAAAGCGCAGTACAGAAATTCAACGATTCAAGTGCACGCTTCAACGGCAGATTACACACAATAAAATCAGCAAAAGATAAAAGCTGTTTCCAATAAGTACTACAATTAATTGACCAATTTTCATCACACACAACCATGAAAGGAGTTAAAAAAGCGGATTTACCCACCAAGGTTTGTGTGCATTGCAACAGGCCATTCACCTGGAGGAAAAAATGGGAAAAGGTTTGGGACGAGGTAAAATATTGCAGTGACAAATGCAGGAAGGCGCGTTGACTGTTCTTTCAAACAGTGCATTGTCAAGCCTTAATTGTTCAGTGCAGTGATCCGCAGTGCCAGATAGGGTTTCAGCGGAAGCCTTATTTTTTTCATCGTCTTGTCATACACCCGATAATCATTGGGAGCGCCTGTTTCAAAAATACCAGGAACAGGTGTGATGGTCATGTCCCAAGTATCGATGATCTCCAACTTGTATTTTTTGCCTGCACCAATTTTCTCAAAGGAGCCATTTTTTACAGGTAAATTAAAGGTCCAGGTTTCATTGATTTCCTTTCCAAAATAGATGAGATGATCTCCGTTTCCACTTGTTGCGCTCTTCATGTCACGGCTTACATCTGAGGCCTCCAAGGGTCCTGGAGCGTCTTCAAGGATCTTTCTGAGGAATCCAGCCCGCTTCCAGCTGCTGCCCTTGAACTGGCCACCCTTGGCCCAAAAAATGGTATCTGTCGCATCCTTGAACATATAGGATTCACCATGCGTAACATAGGTTCCTCCAATCGTCCCCATCCACATCAGGTGGTTCATTTCTTCACCGCTGTATCGGCCCCAGCGGCTCTCCAGGTTTCCTTCATATCCTACCTCATCGTAAATAATAGGCTTCTGATAGACATTCCTTACAATGGCGGCTGCACCCCAGTTAGAGACAGGAGCCTCATCTTGGATACTGGCATGCGTAAAATAAGGAAGCCAGTATTCAATGTATTTTGCCGTGCTGCCATGAATAGAAGACAGATGATGATAAGGGTCTTTCTCAGCCACTGCTTTTGAAAGGGCTATCCATTCATCATGGGTTTTGTATTTGACAAGGTCCCACTCATTGGCAATCGACCACCAGATGTTTTTTTGTGCGCCCAGCCTGGCCATGATATACTTGAGATAACGCTGGTTGACTTCCATGGGCAAGGAATCAAAACCCCAACGGCCTTTGTCGTAGGGATGAAAAAGGATCAGGTCTGCTTCAATGCCCAGCTCATCGAGTGCATCAATTTGCTGTTCAAGTGTTTTGAAAAAAGCGGGATTGAAACGCGTGTAATCCCAGTTTTTATTGGATTGTTTTCCTTCTTTTTGTGTAGCGGAAACGAATGGAAACAGCTCGGGCTCTTCCTTTACCAGGTTATAGTCTTTGGGAAAAACACACATCCTTATTTTGTTGAAACCTGTGTTCTTTAGCGATGCCAGCGTCATGGCTTGCAAGGCTTTGCCCATGTGATTCCAAGCGTACGCTGTTGTGCCTACAGGATAATATTGTTTTCCGTCAGCATAACTGAAATGATAGGTATTGCTTACCCTTACCATGCCATGGTTATCACCCTTTGCAGGGATGCATTCGAAGCTCCCTTTTTTGTTGTGGAGGGTTTTGATATTGCTCTTGGTGACATAGGTCCATCTGCCAATGTCTTGTGGCATGAAACGGATTCGAAAGGTATCGTTGCCATCATAAAATCCATCTACAGTAAAACTGGTGTCTTTGTTGCTGAACAACGCACTGAGCTGGATGTCTGT
>CALPWM020000211.1 GCA_943327275.2 Chitinophaga pinensis | reverse complement strand
TTGCAGAACTGAACCTCTATGAAAAAATCAAAACCGAATTAACGGATAAAATAGTTATCCTCATATCGCACAGGTTGTACAACCTGAAAATGGCAGACATCATCCATGTGATGCAAGATGGTAAAATCGTTCAATCGGGGAAGTTTGAGGAACTCATTACAGAAGATGGACTCTTCAGGTCTATGTATGAGAAACAACGGATTTAGACATAGGACTCATTTTCAAAACTATTGCCTTCTGAAAATTCTTCTCCACAAAACCAGGAATGGCCTGAGTGGGAAATACAAAAAAAACAATTGTTGAGGAAGCGGGAGTAGTTTCCAGTCTTGATAACTTGTCAGGTATTTCAAGACCAGGGCCCAATTGAATCTTCGCCTGCTTAAATACATCATATATTGGAGATAGGCCAAACGGTTGGCATCATTGTCATTGAAGGTTGATTCAGCTGCAATGGCCTGTCTGATATACATCAGATGGCGATCATATTGATGGGGTCGTAACCGAGATGAAATGGCATCTGGAATGGGCTCATTCAAATATTCATGCAAGACCATCATGGTGATTTCAAGGTGGTCCAAACAATCCAATGCAATAGCCCTCTCCCTTATAGCTTCCCAATCAAAGGAAACAGCATCGATGACCTGGGGAAAATCATACAACCATTTCATCCGAAACCATCCATGTTCTGTGCCATGGGTGCAGAGGTAAAGAAAATGATCCACCTCATTCATGGGTGCTTCTGGCTGCAGGGTAAATCCACCCAACGTGCCCCTTAGTTTCCAATGCAACTCAATGACCTTGGGTAGTCCGGGCTTCTCTGTTAAAAACTGAAGGTCATGATCAGTTTTCTGGACAAACGCAAGCTGCCTGGCATTCAAACTGCTGATATCCGGCACTGAAACATACCCTTCATCGAACAACCAATGACCTATGTGCTTAAGTGCTTTTTGTTCCACCCAGCAATCAATGTCCATCACATGCCGAAGTCCAGCATCGCCATAGTATTGTTCAGAAAGTGTAACGCCTTTTAAGAAAAACCCCTTGAATTCTTTCCCGTCCAGTTCTTTTTGCAACCTGAATTGCATATGCCGGGATTGTAAGGCCTGGAGTTGATTGGCTGCTGCAATCTGTTTCAGTTTATCTTTTAATCCCTCTGATATCAGCGATTGCTCTTTAAGGTTGAAATAGACAAGCGGAAAGACCCTGTGGCGAAGCAAGAGTTTCAAAAAAACTTCCTCATCGATGGATGCATCCAATGCTTCTTCCCTGCGTTCCAATTCCTTCCTGCCAGGTTTTATCCGGCAACAGGATAACATCAACTTGAACTCCGGTGAAAAAAATAAAAGGGACATGAAGAATTGCTTTATCGCATGAGGTACATCTTCCCATAGCCGCTCTGGAAGAATTTATCTGTATTAAAAGTTGCGGACTTCAGTTTGTCAATCTTTTTCCCATTGATGTCCGCAATGACCCGATACAGATAAACCCCATTTGCCAATGATTGTCCAAACTGATCTTTTCCATCCCATCTGTAATCCGTGATGTTGTGCCCAATTTTTATGGGGCCCAACTCCTGCTTGGTGATTTCTCTCACAATCTTTCCAGTGACGGTTAAAATCTGTATCCTAAACTGAGATGGCAACTCTGTTCCCGTCAGTGTAAAAACAAATGCAGTAGAGCTGGTAAAAGGATTGGGATAATTGAGCAGATTGGTGATCATGGATTTATTATAGACCTCAAAGGCAACCCTGTATTCGATGGCTCCAGAATTGTTGCTGCTCACATCCTTTCCTGTTACAATCAACTCATATTCCCCATCTTCCTTCAAAAAAGGTTTATAGATCAGCGTAGCCGCATTATCATCCCCTCCAGGAAGATTTTTTGATGGACTGAACTGTAAAGTGTCATTGTCAAAACGAATACTGCGTACTTGTCTATCGGGATTGACCAACCTGATACTGAACAGACTGGTGTCATTCAAAGCAAGGTACCTGCTATCATCCTTGAGTTTGATCAGGATATTCGGTTTTGGGGAGACAATGTCCTTGTTTAATATATGAACACCATCAAAAGTGACATCCAGATTAGGCGCATAGTTATCGGGCCGTACATAAATATTTTTGTTCAGGAAATTATTGAACAGGTACTGTTCTGGCTGGGCATTGTTGGGATTAAAATTGATGTAGACCGCATTATCTCCCACAAGGTTTTTTGTATCGATTGTCTGATCAATCATGATGGTATCTCCGGTAACAATGGGTTTTCTATGGCCATCAAAAATGACCTTGGTTGTATTGGAAGGATCGGTAGTTGTCATGTACAACCTGACACTATCAAATTTGATTGGGCTGATGTTTTTGAATGCCATCTTGAATTTCATCGGTTCACCCACCTCAAGTGTGTCCTTTATTGGAATGCTTGATGCCATGGTCAGTGCACCCTCGGGAACTGGATCATATTTCACCTGCAAATACCGCTGTTGCCAGGGGGTATGGTTGACCGTATCTTTATTTTCTTGCTCAATGCGCAGATAAGGGTAGTTCTTTGCATTGATGAATGCAATACTGGTATCCTTTGTTTTGCTGTTGCTTGAATAAATCAGCGTCTCGCTGAAATTTTGTTGTAGTCCATAGACCTTGTACTTGATCTCATCTGCAGAATTAGTCTCCAAAGGATTTCCTGTCCAATGGATGCTGGACCAGGACTTGGCGGGGCCAATCAGACTCGAGGAAGCATTAGAAAAATTCTTGAAGCTTTGGAAAACTTTATCTGATATGATAATATTCGACTTTGATTGCCCGATTACTTGATCAATCAACTTCCATTTTCCACTTATGTCCTTATTTGCTATTAATATTAATGGTAAATTTCTAGTAAAAGAATCAATACTATTGAAACCTAAATTTCTCAACTTATGATACAAAGAAACTCCTAATCCAAATATCTTCTCATCCTCTTTCCACATTTCTACAAATTGAGAATTGTTATCAGATGAAGTAGATGCCCAATTCTGAATTACCATTATTGAACCATTTGGAATTGAATCTATTGCCAACATAGCCAACTTTCTAGTATCTGGTGAATTATATGAAAACCAAAATTGATTAGAATAAAACCCTGTGCAAGGGGCATAGTAAGAACCCCACATACCACCATTCGCGCGTCTTTGATTTTTTATTAGCCTGCCTGTATTTTGATCAATTACAACAAACTGTAGTGAGTTAAATGTTTCAAAACATCCTGATTGAGTAGCAATTGAAGTCCCAATTGAGACTGAGTTTATACCAGTAGGATAGATAGACGACTTAACTGTAATAGATTTATCATCAATTTCATATTGGAATTTTCTGTCAATCCCTAAATTTAATCCTAAATAAACATCCTTCAAATACTGAAAATAATGCGACTGACTCCAACCCGGCCCGCTTTTTGAGAGATAAACAAAGGAAGAATTGGACCATTTGTTAACAGCACCTGTATCAGGTTTCTTGGCAACACGCCAGTAGAACACAAGGCTGTCGCGGAGCTGTAAGGTGGGATTGAACTCAATGATCCCTCCCAGTGATGTTTGGGTTTGCATCACCTTCATTGGCGAATTGAAAAACTCTGTGGTATCCACCTCCAACAGGAATTGGGCAGGAGCAGAAAAGAATTGATTGGTGGTGGCCGTCAACTTTACCGAAGGAGTATTGACAATCGCGAATTGAATGGGATATACAGGCCTTACCTCATCCTCCGCTATCGTAAAGATTTTGGAAATGCTGTTGTTGGCATTTGTGATTTCATTGATCTTGTCATCCGGATCAATGACTACATGTATCTTATTCTGTCCTTTGTCTGAATAAGGATTGATGGGCACAGAAATGGAAATGGAATCAGCAAAATACACTGCAGTTCTTTTCTGCTTGTAAAGATCAACCATGGTGCCATCAGGTAACTCGCGCTTGATGTGCACCAATACTGAATCAGCGGTTGCCTTTCCAATATTCTGAAACTTGATCTTGAGGTCAAAATTAGCATTGGTCACAGAAAGAGTTGACGGTGAAATTTTAATCAATGGATCCTCCACAACATAATCGGGCAATTGATGAGGGTACAATGAAAGAGCAGGATCGCCACCCAACAACATCTGTTCAACGGTCAATACATTGTAGTAGTCATTGTTCCCACCCTGAGTAATCACTTCCTTCAACACATTTGTCAGCAGCGAACCAATGGAAGATGCATAATCATTCTGGGACATTCGTCTGTAGAGAATATTTGTGAATAAGTTCAAATAATTCACAATACCATAATGGGTGCTGGCAATAAATCCGATGCTGCCCTTACCAGGAATCAAGACATAATTTTCGGTAATGGACCTCTTGGCTGCAGTTGCACGAAGTGTG
>CALPWM020000210.1 GCA_943327275.2 Chitinophaga pinensis | reverse complement strand
TTGGTCAAGAACTTTTGCCGTATTCCAAACCAGCAGGGATCCAATTTCAGGGAATCCGGTCGTTGGTGGTCCCATTGGTGCAAATACAAATCTGGCGTACAATTCACCCTATGACAATGCACAGAACAGAAGGGGTACGGCTGAATTGTACCTGAACTATTCAAAAAAAATTAGCAAGGACCATTCCATGTCATTTTTGGGGTTGTACAACCAGACGCGCCAGATTGTTGGTAGAGAAAATCCATTCAACATGCAATCCATGAATGCAAGATTGCACTATGACTATAAGAACCGGTTTTTCGCTGACCTTACAACATCTTATGGTGGGACTGAGGCCTTTGCGAAAGGCAGGCGTTTTGGCTTTTTCCCGGCACTCTCAGCAGGTTATGTCTTGATCGACCAAAACCAAAAACAATCATCTAAAGCGATCAATTACCTGAAGATTAGGGCATCAGGTGGCATGGTGGCAAGCAGCAACGTAGGAACCCGATTTGGCTATCGTGAGCTTTATGTTGGTGGTTCATCCTATTCATTTGGCAATACCAATACCGCTGCATCTACCATTACGGAAGGTACCATTGCCAATCCGGAACTTGGTTTTGAAAAATCATATCAATACGATTTGGGACTTGATGCGCGTTTGTTCAATCAGTTGGATCTGAGTGTGGCATTGTTCCAGCAAGACAGAAAGGATATATTGACTTCTCAATCTACTACTGTTCCAGCCTTATTTGGTGGTAGTTTGCCAAGTGTTAACCTGGGTGAAGTGCGCAACCGCGGCATTGAATTGTCCTTGCTTTGGAAAAAGCAATTCAAGAATTCAGGTTTCTTTGCACGCTTTAACATGAGCGTAATCAAGGACAAAGTCATTGAGATGGCTGAGGAAATCGTACCAGCTGGGAGTGAGTATTTTTACAGGAAAGGAAGTCCGGTATTTTATACATATGGACTGCAATCCATCGGATTTTTTGCATCCGAAAATGATATTGCCAATAGTCCGAAACAGATTTTTGGTCCGGTTCAACCTGGAGACATCAAGTACAGAGACAGAAATAGCGATGGTGTGATCAATAACTATGATATTGGTCCGATTGGTAATGGAAGCATCCCTACAAAAGAACTTGGCCTTGAGCTTGGTTTCAATGTGGGTGGATTTGATTTTCAAATCATGATGCAGGCACAGTTGGATCGCAACATCAATTTGGCAAGTTTTGGGAATATCTTTTTCCCTTTCCGTTCCACTCAAAAGTTATCAACTTTCGTGAAAGATCCCTGGACCCCACAAAACAGTGCAACTGCTGCTTACCCAAGGCTTTCTACATTGGACAATGCAAATAATTACCGTACATCAACATTTTGGTTGAGGGATGGCGATTTTCTGAAAGTACGTTCATTGGAGTTTGGTTACAATTTCTCATCGTTGTTTCTTAAAAGGACTGGCATGTCCATGAGTCGGGTATTTGTTCGTGGCATGAATTTGTTCACGTTGGACAAGTTCAAATATTCTGATCCTGAAAACATCACGGGTTATCCTTCCATGCGTTCTGTAAACATGGGATTCAAGATTCAACTTTAAAATTCATCAACATGAAAATCATATTTAAATCTCTGATAGGACTGTTTGTGCTGTTTCAATTCAGTTGTTCATATCTGGAACCTGAGGCCTTGTCATTGACTACACGATTGGATGTCATTAACAATTTCAGCAACCTGACAAGGCTTCGCAACAACATGTTTACCTCTATGCCAGAGGGCTACAATGCTGTAGGAAATTCATGGCGGGCTTCAGCCTCGGATGAATCTGAAGATGTAAACGAGACTGAGGCTGTGCAGGATTTCAATTCAGGCAACTGGAGCATCTATTCCAACCCGGATGATGCCTGGGCCAGGAATTATCAAGGTATCAGGAAAACCTTTGATTTCAGTGAGGCTACAGATACCATCACTTTTATTGAATTCAAGATCCCCGATCCGGTAACCTATGCAGCCAGGATTAGCAACATGAAAATGTGGAGGGCTGAAGCCCAGTTTCTTCGTGCATTTTATTATTTTGAATTGGTCAAAAGATATGGCGGTGTTCCGATTGTCAATCGAAAAATCAGCATCCGCACAGAAGCAGATTATCTGACATCCATCAAAAGAAACAGCTATGACGAATGTGTGAAACATATTGTTAGCCTTTGCGATTCTTCAATACAAGGTCTCCCATTGCGGCTTTCCGATATCGCCAATGCAGATTGGGGTAGGCCAACCGTAGGTGCAGCACTTGCTTTGAAGGCAAGGATGCTTACTTATGCAGCCAGTGATTTGTTCAACAGGCCATCCAACAACAATCCATTGGTTGGTTATACCGATAACAGAAGAATTGAGCGATGGAGAATTGCTGCTGCTGCCAACAAGGCTGTTTTGGATCTCATGCCAGTTGCACCGTATAGTTTTCAGTCTACATACCCTGCTTTGTTTCAACTGAAAACATTGCGCAGCAACGAGGTTATTTTTGAGAGAAGATACGGGGCAAGCAATACTTTTGAAACCTTGAACTATCCCATCGGCTATCAGAACGGAAGGTCAGGAACCTGCCCCACGCAAAATTTGGTTGATGCACATGAAATGAGAACAGGCATTCCTTTTGATTGGAGAAATCCGGTGCATGCTGCTGACCCCTATGCCAATAGGGATCCAAGGTTGTTGATGAATGTGATTGTAAATAATTCAGTTTGGAAAGGGACCAATGTGCAACTTTGGGAAGGTGGTGCGAATGCCAAACCCCTTTTCAGGGCATCAAAGACAGGCTATTATCTTAAGAAATACGTTGATGAAACCTTAAACCTTGCAACTGGGCAAACCAGTGCCAAGCAATGGATTTATTTCAGGTTGGCAGAGAACTACCTGAATTTTGCTGAAGCGATGAATGAGGCATTTGGACCCAATGTTCCTGATACATTCAGATTAACTGCCCTTCAAGCCCTCAATGCCGTCAGAACGAGAACGGGTGTTGCTATGCCTGCAGTTTTGGCAACTGTTACAAAGGATGAAATGAAGGAAAGAATCCGCAATGAGAGAAGGGTAGAGTTGGCTTTTGAGGACCATCGTTATTGGGATGTCAGGAGATGGATGATTGGAGAGACTACACTTGGTGCAACCATTCGTGGAGTGAGGGTAACCCGGGAAGCCAATGGTTCATTCAGGTATGTTCCATATGATTTGGAAAAAAGAATCTTTTTGGAAAGAATGTATTTATATCCAATCCCTCAGCCGGAGATTGTCAAAACAAATGGTAACATCCTCCAGAATCCTGGTTGGAATTAATATTTTTATGCATGATTGTTGATAATTTAATTGGTAAACGTGAGTTAAACGTCCAGCAAACCCATCATGATCTGGTAGTTGTAGGAGGTGGTTTGTCAGGTGTTTGTGCTGCTTTGGCCGCAGCAAGACTGGGTTTGAGCGTTGCCTTGGTTCAAGACAGGCCAGTACTTGGCGGTAATGCTTCGAGTGAGGTGCGGTTATGGATTTTGGGTGCTACTTCTCACATGGGCAATAACAACCGATGGGCGAGAGAGGGTGGAATCATGGACGAGATTCTGGTGGAAAACATGTTCCGGAATCCAGAAGGAAACCCCTTGATTTTTGATACCATCTTGCTTGAAAAAGTAAAACTGGAAAGTAAGATCAGCTTGCTGCTCAATACAGCAGCCTTTGAGGTAATCAAGGAAGATGATCAAAAAATTTCATCGATAAAGGCTTTTTGTAGTCAGAATCAGCAAATGTATCATTTGGCTGCTCCGCTTTTTGTTGATGCATCCGGCGATGGAATCCTTGGTTTCTTGGCTGGTGCCGCCTTCAGGATGGGAGCAGAATCTGCAGATGAATTTGATGAGAAGTTTGCTCCTTCAAAAGAATATGGCGAACTGCTTGGGCATTCCCTTTATTTTTATTCCAAAAATGTTGGGAAGCCAGTTCGTTATGTTGCTCCTTCTTATGCCTTGAAGGACATTACAAAAATTCCAAGGTTCAGGTCTTTTAATGCAAAGGATTTCGGTTGTAAATTATGGTGGGTTGAATACGGGGGAAGGTTGGATACCATTTCTGAAACCGAAACGATCAAATGGGAATTGTGGAAAGTGATTTACGGCGTTTGGGATCATATCAAAAACTCTGGCCTTTTTCCAGAAGCTGAAAATCTCACCCTTGAATGGGTTGGTACCATTCCTGGAAAAAGGGAAAGCCGCAGGTTTGAAGGCGATTATATGTTAAACCAACGCGATATTGTTGAACAAAGACCGCATGCAGATGCTGTTGCCTTTGGTGGTTGGAGCATTGACCTGCATCCTGCTGATGGTGTGTTCAGTGAGAAACCTGGTTGTAACCAATGGCATAGCAAGGGCATC
>CALPWM020000209.1 GCA_943327275.2 Chitinophaga pinensis | reverse complement strand
GCGCCTGCTGATTTACCATTGATTTTTACCAAAGCATCTGTCATCACCCCTTCAAATACCAAATCAATTTTTTTCCCCTTCCAGGTATTGGGCACCATAAAATCATGCTGATAAATTCCCTTCTCTTTTCCCCTAACGCTGTCTTTTGCAAATCCGTAATCATATTTGCCAAAGCCCTGCAACTCCCAGCAGGAAGGCACTTCAATCTTTGACCACTTGCCTGCATTCATTCCCCCTGTGCAAAAAAACTTCCAGGTTCTGGTATCATCACTTCCCGTTCCAGACAAAAAAATCTTTTCAGATTCTTGTGCAGAAAGGCCAAGACACAAGAAAAATAAAAAGCACGATATGTACATTTTCAAGCAGTTCATTTAGTTGGCTCCAGATTTAAATGAAAGCAAATGAAATACTGCCTCGCGGCAAGAAAGATCAGCGCCAGGCAAATCATAGTCCTGATCAGTGGGTGTATCTGCGTTGGGAAATCTTCTTACCGAACCAGTCCTGAAAATGATGCGTTCAATGTTGGAGACAGGAGCAAACATCAGATTGGGTGATAGTTTCTTGCCATTCACCGTTACGGTATAAAATCTGTTCGAAGCATCAAACTCAACAGAGATATGGATTGGCTGGCCTGCCTGGTATTGAGCAAGTTGTTTGTTTCTGTAACCCGCCTTGGTGATGAGGTTGCCAAGTGAGTCCAGCGTTAAGCGGATGGCAGGACTGCCTTTTCCATCAGCGAATTCAATATCCAATTGCCCATTGTTGGACTGTTCTGGAAGAATGGTAAATGCAACAGAAGACTTGGTTGCCGCTGCTATAACCCTTTCGGCATAAGCATCTTCAAAAGGATCCTTATCGCGCATTTGCAATGTTCGATGACCATTGTATGTGCCCACACCAACTGGAGTCCATTGACCACTGTTGAAATTCCATTCATCCAATTCGTTTCCAAGGGGCTTGGTATCAAAACTATCCTTGATCGGACCAGTGCAAAGATCTTTCACCGGCACTGGAATTTTTGAGACCCAAATATCTTCCTTGTTCATGCTGTAGGTCACCCACATGTTGCCATCCTTGGGCTGGCCATTCCCCTCTTCAATACCACGAACATATTGAGGACCATAAGACTTGTAGGCACCACCATACCGCATGCCACTGATTGTTCCATTCACCAACAACAAACGATCATAGACCAATCCATTTTCGCTGACAGAAAGGGCCAGTGGCCACCTGAATTCTGAAGGGTTGTAGACCGTTGCAAATTTTCCATCCGCTGTTTTTTGCCCCCAGATTTTGGCATTGCTGTTGACGAATCCCGGAGCCCGAAGAGGGCCATACTGCCAACTCAATCCATTGTCCTTGCTGATGGAACTGAGGGCATGTTTCCATAAGCCGACCACCTGACCATTGTTGAGGTGGTAATAACTGAATGCCTTTACATCTTTTTTAAGGGGTATCAACGGATCGTTGCGGTCTGCCTCTTCCACCCATTGCTGCATCATCAAAGGATTGCCCAGCAGCTCATTGCAAGCAGCCACAAAACCCTTGTCTTTGCTCGACGCATAGAATGGAAAGGCTGATTGAGCAGTATCCCATGAGCTGTTGTACCGGATGAAGTATACAGGGCCCAATCCACCATCCTTGTAAATTTCTCGTACCACGCGGCCGATGCCTTTGCCGTCGTTGGGATCATCGCCTTTGCCCATCACAATGCCGTAGTAGGCCAGTGTCAAGAGCCTGTTGGAGGATGAAACAAAGAATCCCATGCGTTGGTGCATGACAGCATCAAGGTCCTTGGCGATTTCTGGTCTTCCTTTTTTTTGAACCCCATCAGGAATGCGATAGATGGGAAAGCTGACCATGGGATCAGACCAATGCATGCCATCCTCAGAGGTCTGCATCATGGACCTTCCCGGCGGAACATGTTCCCCTACTGGATTTGCAAGGTATTGCAGGTAAAATTTCTTGTTCCAATAGCACAACATGGGTGCATGATTGTAGGTCCAGTTGATGCCAGCAGCAGCGGAAGCAGGGTTCCTGTTGGCCCTGAATACCTGCACATTGTGCACACCAATGACAGGACGCAACTGACCATGATGATAGTCTATGTTGACCTTCCCTGTGCCAACATAGCGAACAGTGTCTTGTGCCTTTGTCAAGCCTGCAGAAAAAATAAAAAAGTATGCAATCAGCAGCCTCATTGTGAAGTGTATTTCAAAAGGCGACGAATCGTCTTCTTGTTTGTTTGAACAATGGTTCCATGTTTGTGGCCCTCAGGAATACTGATGGCAGGATCAGGAACGGTAAAGGACTTGAAGTCTTTTGTCGACACTGCCTGATAAGATTTATCCTGATAGGCATCAAAATAAATCAACCAATTCTCTCCATCCTTTACCACTGAAGGGCCTTCGGTAAACTTGTCTGAAAACCTTGCTGATGAAGCACTCCAGGGACCAATGGCCGATGGTCCGAAAGCTATTTTCAGATTTCGCTCAGGTCTTGTATTGTCTTTGAGGACCAATACAAAATCATTATTGGCCCTTCTCACAATCACAGCATCGATAACACTGAATCCCGGATCAAGAAAAAGTTTGGTTGGTGTAAATTGATTGAAATCCTTTGTGGTGGTATAATACAGCCGGTGATTGTTGCTGTCGGCCTCGATTCCTTTTTCAAACCGGCCAGGAATACAACTGGCCCAGACAATGATGTACCGTGATGAATCCTGGTCATAATACAACTCAGGTGCCCATACATTGACCGTTGTTGGTTCATGCTGCATGACAGGAATAAATTGCTGTGGAGTCCAATGGATCAGGTCTTTCGAAGCAGCATATCCAAAGCCTTTGTCGCCTTGCCAGCTGCTGGTCCAAACCATGTGAAAACTGTCATCCGGTCCTTTAACCACAGAAGGATCACGCATGACCTTTTGCTTTCCAACGCCTGGTACGAGGAAGATTGAATCAAGCCTGTTCCATTGTCTTGCATCATTGCTGTAGAGCAACCTTAGCCCTTCATTGGCCGGTTCGCGAAAAGAGGTAAAAACATACGAGGAATGTGAACAAGCAGACAGGAAGAGGATGGCGCCAAATAATATATTGTTTCTTGACATGGTTTTTTGTTGATCATTTACTGCTCACCCAAATGATGGCAGGCGATACTGTGGGTTTGAATTGTTTTTTTATTCCACCTTGGACACCATCGACTGTAGAAACAATTTTACCGGTTCGCGCATCCATGCAATGAATGATACAGGGCGATGAAAAGCCTGTCAAATCAAGCTCCAATGCATTTTGCTGTTCAGCATAAAGAATGAGGTCCTTGATGCCCAACAACATTTTCTTTTCCTTTACAGGGATGGTATTGACAACCGCTTTTAGAAAACTGGTATCTGTCTCCTTGGGAAGCACAGGTAACGAACCACCGGCAATCAATACTGCCCAACCAAATTGCGGATAACTGTCTCCGGAATAAATAACCGTCTTATCAAATGCAGTGCGGTATTCATTCACAGCACGGTATACCTGATCAAATGAAGAGCGAACAGGCTTTAACAACCGCGCATGTTGCCTGGGAGCGAGGTGCTGTCCGCCTTGCGGTGCATATGTCTTTCCATCCTGCTGATAATGCCAGTAGCGGATATCAATGATGTCAACATTGGCAGCACGTTGAGTATTTTTCAAGACAGCATCCTGCACATCCTTGGTTGTTCCCAGCGATACCAATGGATTGTACATGTTCTTTTTTGTCCAGGCCTCAATGGCATCCATCCAGAAGTTCACAAAATGCAAAGGACCTGTGTATTCAGCACCGATAGACTGGATGACATTCTTGTTGAATTTGAATTGATCAAGACACTTGTTGATGTAGGCAAGATGCAATTGCTTCCTTGCTTCATTGGATATGTCATAGAACTGCTCGTCCATGAAAAGGCGTTTGTCTCCTGCATAGGGCACTGGCTCAGGGAATCCGGTATTGTTGATGTTGTTGGCTGCTCTCCAAGGAAAATCAGCATAATGTGCTCCGGCTTCTATGATGTTGTGTTGAAAATAGTTTTGATGAATGAGCAGCAGGGATTGTTGATCGGCCAATGATGCAAACTGAGAAAGCCGATCCCAATACCATTTGTTGTATTGCGTGAGATCATATTTGCTCAGTCCATCCCAGGCCAATCCTTTACCGCTTCTTGCAAAAGGCAACTCATAAAAAGGCGGCCATACCTCACCATCCATTCTTCTGATGCGTTCATGGTCATCGCGGCGGCGGTCGTACCACAATCCATAATTATGATCCAGTACTGCTGCATTGGAGGCTTTCATCTCTGCTACAACATCTTCCAACACATCCGTCAAACCCCTGCCATAGCGGCCGGGAACATACCGTGTGACATGAGGCTTTGCATTGATCAGG
>CALPWM020000208.1 GCA_943327275.2 Chitinophaga pinensis | reverse complement strand
TTGGAAAACAGAAAAGAAATACTTTACAAACAGTCTATAGAAAAATAAACTAGAGAAACTGAAAGTTGAGAATAAAATAACAAAAGGAAAGTCAATATGCGTTGAAACATCATTCAGCTTACTTATGCTGGAAAACAAATAAAAGCTAAAAACAATGACAGATACTGATTTGATCAAACGAAAAGCATCTTGAACACCTGTATACCTAACAATTCCTGAATAAGACCTAAAAAACAAAAACACCAATGCAGTGATTGCAGCTAAAGAGTAAAATGAAAATAAAATAAAATTAAGATCTAATGCATAAAAATTGAAATTCAACCTAATGCAAAAGGCCAGGAAAAAAGAAAACAGCACAATCAACGTGTCCAATGCAAAGATGAACCAACGAGATACTATATTTATATTCCTAATCAATTTTGTTGCTTAAATAACATTTAATACTTTAAATGTTATATGTAAAATAATTTATGATATTTTTATAAAGCTTCGCCCTCTCAGTCACAACTGATAAAATTTACACCACAAAAAAGAATCATGTCGTATTCTGAATTCGACACGAGTGAAAGAAGAAATTAAAAGTTTTAGAAGATTTATTCTTTATCTAAAAAATCATTGAGTAGGCAATCTCCCTTCCATTGGTTGATGTATTTTTCGGAACGCGAGAACATTGCCTGGTTGTCAACGCCATCACAATACATCAAGAAGTCTTTCCAATTTTCATCAGAAAAGTCAAAGTTTAATTCTGTAGCATACATGTCTTTGCTGAAATTGACCAGTATATGTTGAAATCGATTGGTCCTTAAATAATGAAGGATTTCCCAGGTTTCTAAGTCTTTAAGCGGTGTATTTTCCATTGTCAAAATGAAACATTTTAATGCTTCAAATCTATGACAGATAAGCCTCAAGACATATGTCAAATAAGACATGTATGGGTTGGGAAATTGTATTGATATTTACTCATCCAATCCAACTGAGGATAATTTTATACGTCCGATAAACAGCCGTTTTAAAATCAGTCCTTGAAAAACCAGAATGCCCACTTGTGTGGGCATTCTTTTTAGCATTTTTTCAAGTTCAACAAGTACTTTTTCATTGACTGGCCATTACAAATTGTACACACAAACCAATCAATACCAATAAATTATTCAAATTGGAAATCAACTAAATCCAGGTCTGAGACTATCTCAGCAAACTCAACCTGCAGCGCACGTGAAATAACAAATAATTGATATATGGATGTGTTGATCACTCCACGCTCAATTCTGCTCAATTGTGTATACTCTATTCCAACTTCAAATGCAAGCTGTTCCATGGTTAACCCACGATTCTGGCGTAAACACCTAATTTTCTTTCCAACCAGCAGTGATATTTCGTTTTTCTTTTTCAAAAATTTGCTATGAAATTGTCTATTTGATAGAATTAAAAATATAAATTAAGCCTTGACTAAACATGTCTTATTTGACATATTTTAATAAAACTACTTGAATTATAGAGCAAAGATGCTCTTGTGCGAGATGACAGTTGCCCGTAATTTTCATCTTTTATGATGAATACTAAGGTGAGTTTTTCTGTTAAACTTGGCAATAAACTCAGATCCATTAGATCGGAGAAAAATATAACCATTGAAGAGCTTGCAAATCAATCAGATATGACTTATTCACAGGTAAGCAGGATAGAATTGGGTAAAATCAATACAACTGTCTATACACTTTACAAACTTGCAAATACACTTATGGTTCATCCCAAAGAAATTTTACCTGAAGATTTGCACTAACATAACATATGTAAATGTTTAATTTTTAATAGTTTATGAATTAATAGTTTTTGCATGAATTATTACGGTGCAATTGGGTAATTAACCATAAATTTAAATAATTAGCCTAAAGAAAATCTACACCTGAAATGCCTAAATATAGTGAGTCGGAATTTTCAGAATTAATTGGAAAGAAGATAAAACAAAGTCGGACTGATTTGGGCATTTCAATAGAAGAAATAGAAAAAAATACAGGCATCAACCAGGAGTTCCTACATGGAATAGAAGATGGAAGCATATCACTAAACCTGAATGAGTTTATCAGGATTACAAATTTTCTCAAGGTAGACCCTTCGGCTTTGGTTCAATTCACAAAATAATGGCCTTAACCATTTTTAGGCTCCTGCTGGCTCAGACAATGGAAACTACCCAGCCCCCAAATGATATCGGTTGAATCAATGCCCACGATCTCACGATCTGGAAAACAACCTTGAATGATATCTAATGCCTTATCATCTTTATCAGACCTGAATGTTGGTACAACCACCTGTTGATTGGCGATATAAAAATTGGCATAAGAAGCTGGCAACATCTGTTCCTCCCAAATGACCGGATCCGGCATGGGCAATTCCATTATGTTCAACTGCTTCCCGTTCAACAAGCGCATGGCTTGAAGCTGTTTCAGGTTGTGTTGCAGCAATGCGTAATTATCATCTGACTTATTCTCCTCTATTACAGTGATAACGGTATCCTCATTGACAAACCTTACCGTATCATCTATATGGCCATCGGTATCATCGCCAACAATTCCCTCATCTACCCACAATACCTGTTCTTGGCCATAATAGTCCATGAGATACTGTTCAATTTCTGCCTTGCTCAGATGGGGATTGCGGTTGGGATTCAACAAACAGGCTGTTGAGGTCATGACAGTTCCAGCACCGTTGAATTCTACAGAGCCACCCTCCATGATGATTCCGGGGTTGAAAACATGCAAACCGAGCTGCTTCCCAATCAGGGTTGGAACCACATCATCCAGATCAAAAGGAGGATACTTGTTTCCCCAGGCATTGTAGTTCCAATCCACAATGGCTTTCTTGTTCGGATCCAATTTATTCAAAAGAAAAGCAGGTCCGTGGTCCCTGCACCAGGCGTCATTGGTGGGGTGTAAAAAGAAATTAATCTTTGCCATATCAGCACCGGCATCTTCAACCATCTTGAATGCACGTTGTTTCATGGCCTCATCCACCACATTGATATTGACCTGCTCAAACCTTGATAGGGTCTTGATAAAAGCAACATACGATGGATAAATAGTATCAATCTTACCCGGCCATGAAGCTTCCTTGTGGGGCCAGCTCAGCCAGGTTGCCTGGTGTGGGGCAAATTCTGCGGGGAAATAGTATCCGAGGGATTTAGGTGTCATGGTGTGGGTTGTGGGTTATGAGTTGTGGGTTGTGAGTTTTGGGTTGGGGTCAATTCTTCAACCACTTCAACCCCTTAAACCTCTTCAACCCCTTCAACCGCTTAAACTTCAGTCAATAAATCGCTTTACAATATCACCATAGCTGTCAATTCTCCTGTCGCGGAGGAAGGGCCAATGGTTGCGGTAGCTGTCCGTTTTATCAAGATCAATTTCGGTAACGATCACTTCTTCATCCTCATGGGATCCTTTTGCCAGCAAAGTACCAAATGGATTGGAAACAAAGGATCCGCCCCAGAACTTCATGGCTCCATCCTGCTCGAACCCTACCCTGTTCACACTCACCACATGCACGCCGTTGGCAATGGCATGGCTGCGCTGAATGGTCTGCCAGGCATTGTATTGTTCTGTATTGGTTGCCTCATCCTGCGAAGTTGCCCAGCCAATGGCAGTTGGATAAAACAGAATTTCAGCACCCATCAGACTGGTCAGCCTTGCAGCTTCAGGATACCATTGGTCCCAGCAGATCAGCACGCCAATCTTGGCAAACTTCGTTTCAAAAACCTTGTATCCCAGATCGCCTGGGGTAAAGTAGAATTTTTCAAAATAGGCAGGATCATCGGGGATATGCATCTTCCTGTACTTTCCAAGATAGGTTCCATCTGCATCAATCACGGCAGTGGTATTGTGGTAAAGGCCTTGTGCCCGCTTCTCAAACAGGGACGCAATGATCACGACGCCTGTCTCTTTTGCAACAACAGACAATTCATCGGTGGTTGCACCAGGGATGGCTTCTGCCAATTTAAAATTTTCATAGTCTTCCACATCACAGAAATAAAGTGATGTAAACAACTCCTGCAAACAGACAATGTTTGCGCCCTTGGATGCCGCTTCCCGGATACCGAGAATGGCCTTGTTGAGGTTTTCTTTGGCATCAGAAGAGCAACCCATCTGAACGAGACCAACATTTAGTTTTGACATAATACAACTTTATTGTTTTTACCTTCTCACTTACGGTACAGCACTGTAAAATATTTGAAGACGACTAGGTTTCATTGAGCACCAGGTCTTGCAGGCTTTTGATCCCTATATTTTTCTGGGTCACAAATCCTTCGGCAAATTTCACACCAATGCGTTTGCCCATCAACCTTGACCGGGAAATCAATGCCTCCAGGAAATCAGGCGTTGAAATATACGTCTGGGTACCCTTGCTTGAATCAGGGTTGGTATGGAATTGCGTTCCATAGGCCTT
>CALPWM020000207.1 GCA_943327275.2 Chitinophaga pinensis | reverse complement strand
ATGGTGTTCAGATTACAGGCATAGGGTTCAATATGGCAGAGCGTTTCAGGCTGCTTGAAGATTCTTCTATGTTGGATATTGTTTTTACCCTTGAAGAAAATAATTTCAGGGGTGTCACCTCACTTCAAATGAAGGTCATCGATTTTGAGGTGGCAGGAAAAAAATGGACCGGCACTGGCCGGTCCTGATCGATCAAAAAATTAGGAAGGTATTGTTTTAAGCTTTCATCAATTCCACACTTCTGATGATAAATGCAGTGAGTTCTCCACCTTTCAACATTCCCTGGGACAACAATGCAAGATCAGCCAAATTCCTTACCTGCTTGTTTTGTATATCTGCATTATCATCTGCAAGAATTGCAGTAAAAATGCTGTTGTTGCCATTAACCGTCAGCAATACTTCATCAGGCATGTTGGCATAAAAGCTACCCATGGGTCCACTCATAGAAGCCATGTCTTTCATCCTTCTCATGAACTCAGGCCTTGTTGCGACAACAGGCGGAGCGTCTGCACTCAATCCTTTGACTTCAACATTGATGGTTAAATTATCTACTTTGAAATCAAACAAGGCTTTCAGCTTTTCAACCTCTTTTTCTGAAAGCACAGAATTATTGTCTTCCTGCTTATCGATAAGATTATCTGTGATGTCTGCATCTACTCTCGTAAACTGAACATTATCCCATTTTGATTCGATCTGACCAATAAAGGATGCATCTACAAGCGTATCCATCTTGACTACTTTATAACCCCTGTCTTGTGCAGATTTGATATAAGCATCTTGCTGCACAGGATCTGTGGTGTAAAGGATGACCAATTTCCCATCTTTATTTTTCTGCAAGGTTTCTGCAGCCATCCTGTATTCTTCCAAGGTGTAAAAAGATCCGGAAGCCGCATCCTGCATGATGTGAAACTTATCTGCTTTCTCACGGAACTTATCATCAGTAATCATGCCATACTTAACAAATAGCGCGAGGCTTTCCCATTTCTCTTCAAACTCTTTCCGCTCATTCCTGAAAATTTCATCCAATTTGTCTGCCACTTTTTTGGTGATATGGCTATTGATCTTTCTTACATTAGGATCACCCTGCAAGTAGCTCCTGCTGACATTGAGCGGGATGTCCGGGGAATCGATCACCCCTTGCAACAGCATCAGAAATTCGGGTACGATATCCTTGACCTCATCTGTAACAAAGACCTGGTTGGAGTACAATTGAATCTTGTCCTTTTGGATTTCATAGGACTGCTTGATCTTAGGGAAATAAAGAATACCCGTCAAAGTAAATGGATAATCTACGTTGAGGTGAATCCAAAACAAAGGCGTTTCATTGAATGGATACAGTGATTTATAAAAATCTTCGTAATCCTTCTTTTCCAGTTCTGCAGGTTTTTTAACCCAGGCCGGATTGGTATTGTTGATTTGATTTTCTTCAAAGAAAATGGGCACAGGAAGAAACTTACAGAACTTATCCAAAATCCCTTTTATTTTGGAAGCATCAAGAAACTCCTGGCTTTCCTCATTGATAAAAAGGGTGATGGAAGTACCCCTCTCCTTTTTCTCAGTGGGCTGAAGGGAGAATTCAGGACTTCCGTCGCATTCCCAAACAACAGCTTCACTGTTTTCTTTATAAGAAAGGGTGCTGAGTTGAACTTTCTCACTTACCATGAAACCACTGTAAAACCCAAGACCAAAATGACCAATGATATTGGCCTCGTTCTGACCTTTGTATTTTTCCAGAAATTCTTCTGCGCTTGAAAAAGCAACCTGATTGATGTATTTATCAACCTCCTCGGCCGTCATTCCAATACCCCTATCAGCTATGGTAAGGGTTTTTGCTTCCTTATCCAGTATCACATCAATGCGCAATTCCCCCAATTCCCCTTTGGCCTCTCCAGCAGATGAGTACGCCTTTAACTTTTGCGTAGCGTCTACCGCGTTGGCAATGAGTTCACGCAGGAAAATGTCGTGATCGCTGTAGAGAAACTTCTTGATGATGGGAAAAATGTTCTCCGTCTGAACCCGTATTTGTCCTTTTTGCATATGCTATATTTTAGTTGCATGGGGACAAAATGAATGCCAGAAGGCAAAAGTGACAGGTTGGCACTCTTCTGAAGGATTAACCAGGATAAAAAAAGACAAAATGAGAATAAAATATAGGCAAAAATGGCAAAAAAGCATTACCTTCGCCCCCCATTATCAAATCAATAAATACAGGGTTTATGCAAAATTATGAATTGATGGTGATTTTTACCCCTGTTCTGAGCGAGGAAGAATTCAAAACTGCTCAGAAGAAATATGTCGATTTTATCACTGCTGGCGGTGGTTCTCTCGTACATAGCAACCCCTGGGGGTTGAAATCACTGGCCTACCCCATCCAGAAGAAGACTACGGGAATCTACTGGGTTATGGAATATGTAGCGCCATCCGACATGAATGAAAAGCTGAAGATTCAGCTCCTGCGTGACGAGCAGGTACTCCGTCACATTGTTATCAAACTCGATAAATACGCCGTCGAGTATAACACAAAAAAGAGAAGTGGTGTATCTACCGGAACCGAAAAAGCAGTGGAGGGCTAATATCATGGCAAAAGCAAATGAGATCAAGTACCTGACAGCCATTAAAACCGAGAAACCAAGGAAGAAATTCTGCCGTTTCAAGAAATATGGTATCCGTTACATCGATTACAAAGACGGCGAATTCCTAAAGAAGTTCCTGAATGAGCAAGGCAAAATGTTGCCGCGCCGCATCACGGGTAACTCACTGAAGTATCAGCGCAAGGTATCTGAAGCCATCAAGCGTGGCCGTCAGATGGCATTGTTGCCGTACGTTACAGATTTGTTGAAGTAGAACCTCCAACCTAATCACCTGATGGTGTGACAGTCCCAGAACCGGGATTGGAGTTGGTAAAACTTTTAAAAAGAACATTATGCAAATTATTTTAATTCAAGACGTTAACAACCTTGGTGGAGCAAACGAAGTGGTAACCGTGAAAAATGGTTATGCCCGTAACTTTCTTATCCCACAGAAAATGGCAGTAGAAGCCTCTACTTCAAACCTTAAGCAACTTGAGGAGCGCCTCAAGCAAATAAGGAAAAAAGAAGAGAAGATGCTTGCTGAAATCAACAAGGTTATCGCAGCATTGCAAGAAGGTCCTGTAACCATTGGTGCCAAAACTGGTACAAGTGGAAAGATCTTCGGTAGTGTTACCACTGTTCAGGTTGCCAAGGCAGTACGTGAGCAGAAGGGATATGAGATCGATCGCCGCCGCATTCAATTGCTTGATGAAATCAAGGAGTTGGGAAGCTATAAAGCGAAAGTTGATTTCGGAAACGGAAACGAAACCGAGATTTCACTCGAAATCGTTGCGGAATAATATTAACGCAAAATTTTATCAAGCCCCCTGCATGCAGGGGGCTTTTTCATTGCATACATTAATGGGATGAGATGCAAGATCCTTCTCTTCCTGCTTATTTACCTTTTCTGGCTGAACCCCTTACAAGCCCTGCAATTCCAATCAATCACAAAAGATACTGGTTTTGTCAAACCCTTTTGTTATCAAAGTCTTGAAACAGAAATCAACAGGTATCAAAATATTGAAAAGCAAGGTGGATGGGAAAAAATACAATGGAAAAAGAAAACCATTCAATTGGGTGACAGCAGTGAATTGGTGCAGCATATCCGCAAGCGCCTGGCAATAACCGGTGAATCGAATATAAAAGACACCTCGAGCGTAGTTGATAAAAACTTAGAATCAGATATCATTGGATTTCAAACAAGACATGGCTTAAAACCTGATGGGAAAATAGGCATTGCAACGATGAAGGAACTGAATGTTCCCGTACAGGAACGAATCCTTCAACTTAAACTGAATTTGGAAAGATGCTTGCAGCTGCCAGAAGTCTTGGGTGATAAATACATCCTTGTCAATATTCCGGCATTTGAACTGATTGCCATGAAAAAAAATATACCTGTTTTCAGAAGTAAAATCGTTACAGGAAAAGAGTCTAACAAAACAGCCACATTCAAGGGCACAATGCAGTACGTTGTTTTTGCTCCATATTGGAACATCCCCAAGAGCATCATGTATAAAGAGATATTACCTGCAATAGCCAAGCATCCGGGATACCTTGAACAAAATCAGATGGAATGGTTTGATGGAAAAATAAGGCAAAGACCTGGTCCGTGGAATGCACTAGGAGGGGTTAAATTCATTTTTCCCAATGCCTATAACATGTACATGCACGATACACCTGCAAAGACACTCTTCAATGAACAATCGAGGGCATTCAGCCATGGCTGCATAAGGATTGAAGAACCTGTAAAAATGGCATTATATTTATTAGAGGAGCAGAAAGAATGGAACCAGGAAAATATAGATGCAGAGATGAGAAGGGACAGAGAAACCGTGGTATTATTAAAAGAAAAAACGAATGTATACATTGTCTATTTCACGGCATTT
>CALPWM020000206.1 GCA_943327275.2 Chitinophaga pinensis | reverse complement strand
CCCTCAGCAAATCAATTCCTTCTTTTGTTCTGACAGAAGTCAAGAGCACCTTGTAGCCAACCCTTTCATACATGGCCTTCCTTTCCTGAAACAGCGCCATCTCCTGTTCACCATAAATATCCGCCTTGTTGAACAACACGATGGCAGGTATGTGAAAGGCTTCACAGGTAACCAAAAAGCGGTCAATAAAACCCACTGAAGTGCGCGGATCTTTAAGCGTGGCCACCAACAAGGACTGGTCCAGGTTGGATGCAATGATATGGTGCATTCTCCTGTTGGCAGGTGATATCCTGTTGACATAATTTCTTCTGGGGAAAAGTTCGGTGATCATGACCCTGTTTTCCAGTTCATCCTCCATTTCAAAGACAACCTCATCACCTACGGCTATAGGATTGGTTGAAGTAATGCCATCCATTTTAAATTTCCCCTTCAGCCTTGCCTTGTAAAAAGCATGGTCCTCTCCTTTTACGGAGTACCAGCTTCCTGTTGATTTATAGATGGTTCCCTTCATTCTTGCTGCAAGGTAAACATATCGGGTTAACTGAGGTATTTTGCAACAATCGGAAACCTTCTTCCGACCCCAAAGGCTTTTGTACTGACCCTGATGATGGGGCAAAACTGGTTCCGCTTGTATTCACTGGCGTTGACCAGTTTCAAGGCCCTTTTTACCAGCGCTTCATCAAATCCTGCTGCAATGATGTCTGCAAGATCTTTCCGTCTTTCAATGTAGAGATAAAGGATCCTGTCCAGCACATCATAATCAGGAAGGCTGTCGCTGTCCTTTTGATTGGGCCTCAGTTCTGCTGAAGGCGCCTTGGTGAGAATATTGCCTGGAATAATTTCTTTGGGTCTGTTGAGGTATTGTGCAAGGGCATATACCTGTGTTTTATAGAGATCACCGATCACACTCAATCCACCTGCCATATCTCCATACAAGGTTCCATAGCCTGTGGCCAGTTCGCTTTTGTTGGAGGTATTGAGCAAGACATGACCAAATTTATTGGCAATGGCCATAAGGATATTGCCCCTGCTCCGGCTTTGTATGTTCTCCTCGGCCAACCCAAATGCTGTACCAGCAAACAAAGGATCCAATGTACCAAGGATGGCTTCGTATACGGGTTGAATCGGAACGATATGGTAGGGATTGCCCAATTGCTGGCTGAGTGCAACCGCATCATCGACAGAGTGATTGCTTGAAAAGCCAGATGGCATCAACACAGCGGTAACATTGTCCTTCCCCAACGCTTCAACGGCAAGGGTAAGCACCACTGCAGAATCAATACCCCCACTGGATCCAAGGATCGCTTTTGTGAAGCCCATTTTGGAAAAATAATCGCGGATGCCCAATACCAGCGCCTCTTTTACCTGTGCGATATTGTTCTCCTTGGTGAGGTAGGCAATGATGGTATCAGGATCATCGGTTTTGGCTACCCGCATGTCTGCTGTCATCAGATGATGACTGGTTGCATCGGCTGTATCACCTTTTCCTGCCAGATTTCCAGTATCCACCAACAGATAGTCCTCTTCAAAATATTTCATCTCGGCCGCAATCACAGCATTGTCTGCACATACCAGGCTGCCTCCGTCAAATACAATTTCAGTCTGTGCCCCCACCGCGTTGCAATAAATCATGGGAAGCTTGTACTTCTTTACATTCAGGCGGATTACTTCTTTCCTGTCCTCGTCATGGTCATAATCGAAAGGAGAAGCGGAAAGGTTGATCATGAGATCAGGCTTTTGCTTCATCAATTCATCCATGGGGCAGACCCTGTAAAGCGGATTATCACCGAGGTTCCAGATGTCTTCACAAATGGTGATGGCGAGCTTCTTGCCCATGAATTCAATGCAATTCCAGCTGTATGCGGGCTCAAAATAGCGGTACTCATCAAACACATCATAATTGGGAAGCAAACTCTTGCTGACAATTCCCTGGACTTTGCCATTGTACAAGAGCAAGGCGGAGTTTAGAAGGTCCTTCCCTTCTGGTTGCGGATTGGGTGTAGGCGCTCCAACAAGGATACCCATGCCATGACTATGCTGGGCAATTTCATGAATGGTTTTTTCGATTTGCTGCATGAAATCCTCAAACTCCAGAAAGTCACGCGGGGGGTAACCGCACACAGATAATTCAGAAAAAACAATCAAGTCTGCGCCAGCCTTTCTGCCATCCTCAACAGCCTGGATGATTTTGTCCCTGTTGAGGGTAAAATTTCCAATATGGTAATTCTGTTGGGCAACGTAAATCTTCATTGAGCAAAATTGAGGAAATAAAGGCAATTATTGTTAAAAAGAAAAAGCCCTGAGATGGTCAATCGCAGAATGATTAATTTTATATCCCAAAACTGAATACAAATGAAGTTGAGCATGCAAACCCCATTGTTGATTGCCCTGGTTTTTATTACTGGATCATTGTTCTCTGGCTGTGATGAAAGCCCGGCCAAGCCCGATGTCAGCCATATCAAGGTCAACTTGAAAATGCAGCGTTTTGAAAAAGATTTTTTTGCGTTGGACACCAACAATCTTGATAAGGGGTTTGATCAAATAAGGCTTGAATACCATGATTTTTTGAATGATTTCACAGGAAAAATACTTGGTCTCGAAGGAAAGGATACCTCCCAATGGGATATGGCGATCAAAGCATTTATACGGGACTACAGACCCATTTATGATTCTACACAGAAAATTGACAAAGGCGTCAATGCTGCAAAATCAGAGATTGAAGAGGGACTGAAATATGTAAAATATTATTTTCCCTCTTACCGGTTACCTGAGCAATTCATCACCTTCATTGGGCCCATAGATGCTTTTGCATACAGCGAAACCGGAGGATCTGGTGATATCATCACTACCTTCGGCCTCTGTGCAGGATTGCAATTGCACCTTGGCGGAAATTCAATGGTCTACAACAGTGAGGCAGGCATGCAACTCTATCCTGAATACATTTCAAGAAAGTTTGACACAGAAAATATCGCGGTGAATTGCATGAAAAACATCATCGATGATATCCATGCACCACTTCAGACAGGTGAATCAATGCTGACCATTATGGTAGACCAAGGCAAGCGAATGTATTTACTGGACCTGCTGTTGCCGGATGCAAAAGAGGAAATTAAACTCGGCTATACATCAGCACAATTAGAGGCAGTGAAGAAAAGCGAAGGATTCATCTGGAACTACTTCAATGAAAACAACCTGCTGTTTGAAAAAGATCTGTTGAAGACGCGTTCCTTTGTTACGGATGGCCCATCCACCGTTGAATTCGGATGGGGCTCCCCAGGTTTCATTTCCCTTTATACAGGAAGACAGCTCATCAGGGCCTACATGAAAAAGCATCCAGAAACAAGCATCAAAGAATTGCTTGCGCTGGATGCCAATAAAATTTTGACTGGTGCTGGTTATAAACCCAGGTAAGCCTGCGGGCGTTGCCCCATAGTATGCATGAACCTCACATGTGATGCAATTGCTGCCCTGGTGGTAGGGAAATAATTGTAATAGAGGTCGAACTGCTCACAGGTTTGTTTCACGATTTCGCTGATGGCGGGATAGTGAATATGGCTTATCCTTGGAAAAAGATGGTGCTCAATCTGATAATTCAAGCCACCAACAAACCATGTTACAATCCTGTTGGAGAAAGCAAAATTGGCTGTTGTTTTTACCTGGTGAATAGCCCACTCATTTTCAATTTTGACCGGATCAACACCAGCTGCTTCAAACTCAGCATGCTCTACAACATGAGCCAATTGAAAGACAACCGCAATGGTTACACCCAGCGTGAACTGACTGATCACAAAACCAACCAACCAGGCCTGCCAGCCAATCATCAAAATCGGTACAACAATATAGAAAGCAATGAAAAATAGCTTACCAGTCCAGAAGACCACATGGTCCATGGTTTCCATTTTTTTCAATGGAGTGGTATGAATTTTTTTGGAGAAATACTTGGTATAGTCCATCAGGAACATAAACAAGGAAGTGAACCCATATAATGCAAACATGTACACGCTCTGGTACTTGTGCATGGGCTTCCATGGCTGGGTAGAGCATTGACGCATGAATGGCATGTTGTTGATGTCATCGTCAACACCATCAACATTTGTGTAGGTGTGGTGGATGATATTGTGTTTCAGCTTCCACATGAAAGCATTGCCGCCAAGGAAATTATGGGTAAGTCCAAAAATATCATTGACCCATCCTTTGGTGGAGAAGCTGCCATGGCAGGCATCATGCATCACATTGAAGCCAATGGCAGCCATGTTGAGTCCAAATACAACCCAGAGCAGGGATGAAACAGCCCAATGCATATTGACCATCATCAATGCCATATAAATGGCAATGGCTGATGGAAGCAGGATCATTGTTTTGCCATAAAGCTTCCAGTTGCCCGTTTTTTTCATGCCGTTGCGCTCGAAATAAGCATCCACCTCAGCCTTCAATGCATTGAAAAAAACCTTGTTCTT
>CALPWM020000205.1 GCA_943327275.2 Chitinophaga pinensis | reverse complement strand
GGGGCTGAAAACAACCAGATTCATTTTGTTCCCATGAAAGCAGCTGCAGGGTATTTGGCAGGCTATGCGGACGAAGAGTTCATTGATGAGCTGAATACTTTTACCCTGCCCATGTTGGGAAGCGGTCAGTACCGCGCTTTTGAAATCATTGGCGACAGCATGTTGCCAACGCCTACAGGATCCATCATTGTTGGTCAGAAGGTGGAATCCCTGGATGATGTAAAACAGGATACTGCTTGTATCGTGGTCAGCAGAAACGAGGGTATTGTGTACAAGCGCCTGTCCCGCAATCCCAAGGCCAAAAGCAAGGTTACGCTCGTCAGTGACAATCCATCATATCAGCCATACAATGTCAATGCAGAAGACATCCTGGAAATGTGGCAGGCACAAATGGTGATTACAAAAGTGGCACAGCAGCAACGTTGGGATGTAGGTCAACTGGCCAACCTTGTTACCAATTTGCAGGAACAGGTCAGCACCATGAAAAAACGCATGAACTGATCTCTTTTAGGTCAATCTGATGCGTTTCTTGCATATTTTATGCACATCCCGTTGATAACCTGCACCAAGAGGGGAATACCCATTCAATTATCTTTGACAGCCACAGGTATTGGGCAATTGGGTAGGTTTTACATTTAAACAAGTGAAGCAGCATGTCTAAGCAGAAGGAAACCGAAATATTTGAATACAACGAAGACTCCATCAGAAGCCTTGACTGGAAAGAGCATATTCGCCTTCGCCCAGGCATGTATATTGGTAAGCTGGGAGATGGGAGCAGCCAGGACGATGGAATTTATGTACTGCTCAAGGAGGTGATGGACAATTGCATCGATGAGCACATGATGGGTTATGGCAAGCATATTGAGCTTGTTTTGAACAGCAGAGAGGTGACCATCAGGGATTATGGCCGTGGCATACCCTTGGGGAAGCTGGTGGATGTGGTCAGCAAGATCAATACCGGTGCCAAATATGACAGCAAAGTATTCCAGAAAAGTGTGGGATTGAACGGTGTGGGTACCAAGGCCGTGAATGCCCTGAGTGAATATTTTAAGGTTACCGCCTTCAGGGATGGAAAGGAAAAAACCGCAGAGTTCAAGCGTGGAGAACTGGTCAAGGAACACAAAGAGGTTTCCTCTTCGGAATCCAATGGAACCCAGGTCATGTTTATTCCTGACGAAAGTATTTTTCGCAATTATCACTTCATCTCTGATTATATAGATAAACAGCTTTGGAACTATTGTTATCTCAATGCCGGCTTGATCATTAATTACAACGGCAGGAAATTCCTGAGCAAGAACGGATTGCTGGATCTGTTGCACCGCAATGCGAATGAAGATGAGCTCCGTTATCCGGTGATTCACCTGAAGGGCGAGGATATCGAAGTGGCCCTTTCCCATAACAATGAATACGGAGAAGACATCTACAGTTTTGTCAATGGTCAGTATACCACCCAGGGAGGTACGCATGTGGTTGCCTTCAGGGAGGCCTTTGTGAAAACCATCCGTGATTTTTTCAAAAAAGATTATGATACTTCAGATATCAGGCAAAGCATCGTGGCTGCTGTAGCTGTGAGGGTTCAGGAGCCTGTATTTGAATCCCAGACCAAAACAAAACTCGGCTCTCAGTACATATCCGAGGGTGGTCCTTCTATGAAGAATTTCATGCTGGATTTCTTTTCGCGTGAACTGGACAATTACCTGCACAAACACCCTGCAGTGGCCGAGGCCATGAAAAAAAGAATTGAGCAGAGTGAGCGAGAAAGAAAGGAATTGGCCGGGATCAAAAAGCTCGCCAATGAACGTGCAAAAAAAGCCAACCTGCACAATAAAAAATTGAGGGATTGCCGCATGCACCTCAATGCTGAGCCACCTGCAAAAGGCAAGGAAGAATACATTGCCAAGCAGTTGCTCAGCACCATTTTTATCACCGAGGGTGATTCCGCGAGTGGATCAATTACCAAATCCCGGGATGTGGAAACACAGGCGGTATTCAGCCTTCGGGGTAAGCCGCTCAATAGTTTTGGGCTTACCAAAAAAGTGGTCTATGAAAATGAGGAATTCAACCTGTTGCAGCATGCACTTAATATCGAAGATGGTATGGATGACCTGCGTTACAACAATATCATCATTGCCACCGATGCAGATGTAGATGGTATGCACATCCGTTTGTTGCTGATGACATTTTTTCTTCAGTTCTTTCCAGACCTTGTCAGGGATGGGCATGTCTATATCCTCGAGACACCTTTGTTCCGGGTCAGGAACAAACAGGAAACCATTTATTGTTATTCCGAAAACGAAAAACAAGCTGCAGTAAAAAAGATTGGTGCAAAGGCCGAGATTACCCGGTTCAAGGGGCTTGGCGAAATATCTCCCGAAGAATTCAAAAGGTTCATTGGCCCGGACATGAGAAAGTCACCGGTGATTCTGGAGAGCCAAATCCACATCCAGCAATTGCTGGAATACTATATGGGAAAAAATACCCAGGAAAGACAGGATTTTATTGTTTCAAATCTTCGTATCGAACTGGATACAGTGGAGGATTCAATCTGATAGATTATGATACATGTAGTTTTCAACGAACCCGATGTAGAAGTATTAAAAAAAGCCATAGAACTCGATGCCTCATTGAGTGGTGAAGTGTTGCTGATTCGTGATGATTATGCAGTTGGTCCTCTTCTGGACATTTATACTCCCGATGGAGCTGCTGCAAGAAAAGATTGGTGGAGAATGATTTTTGCCGGAGGTGATCATGATGGAATTGTGGATGAAGGAAAAGTCAATGACGAGCAGGTATTGCTCAATATCAAAGTGGCCCTGGCCAATGATGAAGCTGAGCAGGTATGGATCTGGGCAGCCCAGAACAAGCATGATGTTTGCGGATACTATTGGCTGGTAGGACAATTGTCTGAATTCCAGGGAAGGATAGAAATCCTTTACCTCAACAATCTTCCATTTATCAATGAAAAAGGGAACATCTTTTATCCTGATTGGTTGAGCCAAATTCAGCCCCGGGAATTCCTCAAGGCCAAGAAACTTGCCAGGCCAATTACCACCAGTGAATTTGAAGTAGATGCTGATGAGTGGAATAAAATTACAGCTGAAGGAAAAATGGTTCGCTTGCTCGAAGGGGGTAAAAAACTCATCCAAAAAGATGTTGATTATTACGATGCCGACCTTGCCAGGTACATCACTGCGGATGCCCAAAAAGCCAATAAAGTGATCAATGCGTTTCTTTCCAAGAACAAAGAAACAACAGGGGATGCATTCGTCCTCTGGAGGCTCAAAGAACTGGCCCAGCAGCCTCAGTTTGAGGTGCAGGGTGAATTGAAAGGGCTCAAGGATTTTGACATTAAAAAGAGAACGGCCGTAGAAGCTGCTGAATAAAAAGAGAACCATGGCAAAGGCGAAATTTGTAATTGATCACGACAATGAATCTGGCGTTTCAGGGCAGTATAAAAGCTGGTTCCTGGATTATGCCTCTTATGTAATTCTTGAGCGTGCAGTGCCAGGTGTAGTGGATGGTCTCAAACCAGTACAGAGAAGGATTCTTCACTCCATGAAAGAGATGGATGATGGAAGGTTGAACAAAGCAGCCAACATCATTGGACAAACCATGCAGTACCATCCGCATGGCGATGCCAGTATTCAGGATGCACTGGTCAATCTTGGCCAAAAAGACCTGCTTGTGGATACCCAGGGAAACTGGGGAGATGTCAGAACCGGTGATGATGCTGCCGCGGCCCGTTATATTGAGGCCAGACTCAGCAAATTCGCATTGGATGTGGCTTTTAATGCAAAGACCACCAAGTGGCAATTGAGCTATGATGGAAGAAAAAAAGAGCCCATTGATCTTCCAATGAAATTTCCCATGCTGCTGGCACAAGGGGCAGAAGGAATTGCAGTGGGTTTGTCAACCAAAATTCTCCCCCATAATTTTAATGAGCTGATTGATGCATCCATCAAATACCTGAAGGGAAAGAAATTTGAATTGTTTCCTGATTTTCAGACGGGTGGCATGATTGATGCCAGCAATTACAATGACGGAAAACGGGGAGGTCGTGTTCGCTGCCGTGCCCATATTTTTGAAGTGGACAAGAAATCGCTGGTCATCAAGGATGTTCCTTACGGAGTAACTACCAGCCAGTTGATGGAGTCGATTGTGAAAGCAAACGATCAGGGCAAGATTAAAATCAAGAAAGTAACAGACAATACCGCGGCTGAAGTAGAGAGACTTGTCGAGCTTGCAGCAGGAATTTCATCGGATATCACCATCGATGCCTTGTATGCTTTTACAGATTGTGAGGTAAGTATTGCACCCAATGCCTGTGTGATTGTTGACCAAAAACCATTGTTTCTTTCCGCTACAGAATTGTTGAGGATTTCAGCAGATAATACCAAAGACCTGTTGAAGGAGGAGTTGGACATCAGGCTTACAGAACTCCAGGAAAAATGGCATTTCACTTC
>CALPWM020000204.1 GCA_943327275.2 Chitinophaga pinensis | reverse complement strand
TTTCAGAGGACAGAGGAATGACCTGGAGAAGCATTGCGGCCAACCTGCCTGCCTCGCCAGTAAACGTGATCAGGGAAGACGACAAGAACCCCTTAAGGCTCTATTGCGGAACTGATATGGGCATTTATTACAGCAACAACGGTGGTAAGAGCTGGATCTCTCTGCAAGCCAATCTGCCTGCTACAGTCTCTGTGCAGGACTTGTTTATACACCCGCGTGAAAGGAATCTGGTGATCGCCACCTATGGAAGGGGCGTTTATTCCCTCGATGATCTCGGTGCGCTGAAATAAAATATTGAAGGGGTCAGGCTATTGCTTGACCCTCATCACACTGTTGGTGACCTTGAAGATGTCAAAGGTTTTGAAATCCTGGGGTGCAGACAAACCTTCGCCATACATGATCATGTCTGGGGTATGGATGCGCACGGGCTTATCAGTAAAGAACTTGCCCTGGGCCTGGTCCCAATTCAGCTCCTTGCAAAAAAGGGTATCTCCCTTGATATTGTATACCCTTACGCTGTCCCGGATGAAAATGGTATTCCTGGATTCGTAGTAAATGGCAAACAGGGCATCAAGCCTGCTTTCTATTTGTAAGGTAGAATCAAAAAAATCAACATGCAGTGTTTTGGGAAGTTCTACCCGGGAGCTGGTGTCCTGGTAACGCAGCATCAGGGGCGCCGTGAGCTTGGCTTTCATCTTTCCTCCCTGGCTCATGTAGCTTTCAATATTGACCGCTTCATCAACCCCCAGTTTTTTTTGAAACAGGGCCTTGACTTTCATTTCGTCGTTGACGCATGATGATATCAGGAAGGAAGCAAGCAATACAATGGCAGTGTTCCTGATCACAGCTAAATTTTATTATTGGTACTTCGGCTTGTTGAACCAGATGTCACTGAGGTTCAATCCCAGTGAGAAGCGGAAAATATTTTCCCTGATGTCATTGGATTTGTTTCCCCTGAAGCCCAGTTCAAATGCTGTATTGATGGTGGTATACTGGTTTGTATAGACATTTCTTCTAACAGGTAGACCTGTTCCGAAGGAAAACATGTACTGTGGGATGGACCTGTTCAGCTGCACATTGTCTGGACCAAATGAGGCACCAAGCCGATAGGCAACCCTTTGCCAGTAATTGCTGGATTTGAAATCCGGAACGAATTGTCCGCCTATTCTTCCTGTCCAGTTGTTCACCATTTTATCAGCGGTTCCGAAATACCGGTAATCAGCCCAATTGGCTACACCGATCTCCGCACCAAACATCCACATGTTTTCGCCTTCAAACATGAAACCGGCTCCCCATGAAGAGGGATGAAGAATGGTTCCCTTTTGGTCCTGACCTTTATAGATGCTGTCAATCACCTCTATTCCGGTATTGGGATTGTAAGCAATTGTTTCCCTGGAAATATTCCTGGTGGCATTCATTTTCGTGGAAAGGTTGCCATGCAAGCCCAGCCTTAGGATTGTTTTTTCGCTGACCTTGATCTTGTATTGGATGCCTGCATTGAAAAACAAACCGCCGAAACGGCTGGTATCAGAAGAATTGGTTGTTTTGTACATGACGGTGTCGTTGACAAAGGAAAGCTTTGTGCTGTGCTCTTTGTTGCCAAACATGTAACCAGCATTGAAACCAATGCTCAGGTTCTTTGTGCCATAGGCCATACCTGTGAACGCCTGATAAGTTCCGCCATTGCCAAAGTAGCTGTATTGGGCACTATCGATGCCGGGAATCCTGGTGTTTTGGACGATATCGTAGTTGATCCGCGTGATGGGGCGAAGACCGATGTTCATTCCCCAGTTCTTTTTCTTGGAAAGCGGGAGTCCAATCTGCATATAGGAAGGAATCAGGTATGCAGAGTTGAATTTTCTTGGAGGGTTCAATGCCCTGAGGGACCTTGAGTTATAGTCCAACCCCACATCAAAAGTGGTGATCTTCAGTGAGGAATAGGAGGCAGGATTGGTGAAGTTGAGTGATGAATAATCTGCGAATGCGGAACTAAGCCCTCCCATACCTCTGTTCAGGATATTCTGTCCGGGTACAAAATCGCCAAGTCCATACCTTGAATAAGGTGAATTCTCCTGTGCGTTTCCTTGGAGGGCCGCGAGGGTCATCATCAAAAGCAGTAAAATGGCTGAAATACTATTTATTATTGGTCTCACTGATCGCATACAATCCTTTGTAAAGTAAGTCGGGGTCTGCAAATATCTTATTTTTAAGCAGGTGCGCAAAATAGGTGCAATCACCCCCGGTTAAAACGACGTTAAAGTTCCTGTATTTTTCTTCAAATTCACGAACTATTCCTTCAATCTCCTTGGCCATGCCTAAAACGACCCCGCTGAGGATATTCGTTTTGGTGTCATAACCCACCAACGGGAAGTTCCATTCTTTCTTGACCACTGGCAGTAAAGCCGTATAGTCATGAAGGGAATTGAACCGCATTTCCATCCCTGGAGAAATGCTTCCACCCAGGAATTGGTTGTATTTGTTGATGAAATTGTAGGTAATACAACTTCCCAATCCTACCACCAGGTTGTTTTTGCCCGGAAAAAAATGTACAACTGCAGCAGCAAGGGCCAGCCTGTCGGCCCCCATGGTCTCTGGTTTTCCGACAGGAACGGTGAAATTGAGCTTGGAGAGGTGGTTGAGGAGATGAAATTGGGTTTTTTCCTCCAGCAACCTGTTGATTTCAGGCGAGTGGTGGATGACGGATGAAAGAATTGACCTTTCTGGTTGGTATTCACTCAGCAGCGCTTCAATGGTCTCCACGCCATCATTTTTCAATACATGGTTGCTGAGGAGTTGACCGTTCTCAAACAGTGCCGCCTTCATGCGGGTATTGCCAAGATCCAGACAAAGCGTTCTCATTTGCTCATTGATTTTTGCAAAGGTGGTGTAAAGTTGCCGAAAGCCTCATTTTATTTGTCGCGATAATGCGATAATTTTATGCTTTAAACGATGGACAACTCAATCATACAATTGGCAAGCCAGGGTGACAGGAAAAGCATTGCCAGGTGCATTTCCCTGATTGAGAATGAGGCAGAAGGGTATAAAGCAATCATTTCATCAACGCCAGCACTGCAAATGGTGCCTTTGATTGGCATCACCGGCCCTCCGGGTGCAGGGAAAAGCACACTGGTAGATGCCCTTGTTGAGGCATATGTAGCGGAAGAAAAGAAAGTGGCAGTGGTTTGTGTGGACCCATCTTCTCCTTTCAACAAAGGAGCATTGCTGGGAGACAGGATAAGGATGAACCGCTGGTACAATCATCCTTTGGTCTACATCAGGTCTTTGGCCAGCAGGGGGTCAATGGGTGGTCTTCATCCCTCAGCCAAGCAGATTACTGCTTTTTTGCAGGGTTGTGGATTTGACCTCATTATCCTGGAAACGGTTGGGGTTGGACAATCAGAGATTGAAATCGCCAGGCTAGCCGATGTTTGCCTCTTGGTATTGGTGCCTGAAGCCGGGGATGAGATCCAGTTCATGAAGGCCGGATTGATGGAAGTGGCAGACATTTTTGTGATGAACAAGGCCGACAGGCCCGGGGCGGTATTTTTTGCCACGCAATTGAAAAACATGCTTCACTCATCCTCCCGAAACAGTCTTGAACCCACTGTAGTCAATACTGTTGCGACAACCGGTAAGGGCGTTGGCGAACTGAAGACATGCATCACATCATTTTTAAACAATAAAAAACAAGATAATGGAAGAATTGATCCCCAATGAAGGTTTTCCGGTAGTTGCCAAAGCTGAACCATGTTGCGTGAAAGTGGAAGCAGGCAAGACCTATGCATGGTGTACCTGCGGCCTGAGTGAAAAACAGCCTTTCTGCGATGGAAAGCACAAGAAAATAGAAGGGAACCCCTATGCAAGCCTGAAGGTAACCTTTGAGGAAGAAAAGGAAGTTTGGCTTTGTCAGTGTAAACAATCAAAGAATCCTCCATTCTGCGACGGAAGCCATAACCAGCCTTAGTATTGGAGGAATGAAGCGCCAGTTGACAAACCGCATGCTGTATGGCCTGCTGTATTTGGTTTCATTGTTGCCACTATGGGCTTTGTATGGGCTCAGTGATTTTGTATCCTTTGTGGTGTACCGCATCATAGGTTATAGAAAGGCGATTGTATTGTCCAATCTGGCCATTGCTTTTCCAGAAAAGTCTGATGCCGAGCGAAGCAAGATTGCAAAAGCATTTTACAGCAACTTTACAGACTCCATGCTGGAGTCCATCAAATTGATCAGTGCCGGTGATAGGTTGATAGACAAGATGTTTGTGGCCGACCCCAAGGTATTTGAAGTGTTTTCAGAAACGGAGAAAAATATCCAGATTCATGCCCTGCACAATTTCAATTGGGAGATTGTCAATCAGGGTGTTTCAAGGGAAATGAAGCTTCCTTTCCTTGGGGTATATCAACCCATCATTAATCCTTTTTTTGAACAATTGTTTAAAAAAATAAGGTCGAGGTTTGGTACGGTATTGATCCCTGC